>JACDGI010000010.1 GCA_013821665.1 Anaerolineae bacterium | reverse complement strand
CCTTTAAGGATGCGATGCGTTGAAGGCAGGTCAAACAACGGACGGATAATTTTTTGGTAGCGCCATGCAGCCGGTTCAGGCATGATAATTCTCCTCGTGTTTTCTCTCTGATTTTCTCTGCGTTTCTGTGGTTAAATTGTATTGCTATTTACACTGCAATAATTCGCTTTTCCGGCGGATGATTTGCGAGGAATCGGCTTGGTATTTGAGCCTCGCCCTCGGTCACAATCATGCTATCGATGAGTCGATAGCCATCAATCCCCGGTCGGTAAATCCCCGGCTCGTTGGAAAACACCATGTTAGCCACCAACGGTGTATTGTCCCCCGGTGCCAGCCACGGCCCTTCGTGTCCTTGTAATCCCATCCCGTGACCAATCCGGTGACGGATCGCGTCGCCCAATCCATACTCGCGTAGCACATTCAGCGCCGCATCATTCACCTGCGTACAGGTATTCCCAACTCGCAGCGCCTTAATTCCTGCCAGATCACACTCCATCGCCGCTTCCAAACAGCGCATGACATCGTTTTTCGGTTCCCCGATTACAAATGTCGCGCCACTCTCGGCATGGTATCCGCCGACCGATGCCCCAATCCCTGCGATCATCGGTTCACCAATTTGTGGCTTACGTTCAATCGGTGATCCATGTGGTAGCGCAGCCCGTGGCCCGCTGTGGACAGTTCCCACGACTGAACTGCTGCCGAGCTTGAAAATTTCGCCGACTTCGGCCTTCATCTTGGCAGATGTTGCACCAATACACGCTTTCAAAATATCGAGTTCGGTTCCGCCATCGCGGATAATCGCGCCCGCGTTTTCGAGAATGTATTCGAGGCAATAATCGGCATAAGTCGCCGCCTTTTCGACAAAAGCGATTTCTTCCGGTTCTTTGATCCATCGCATCTGCTCGACCAATGATGAAGGAAGAACACCGCCGCCGATATTGTATAGGACTTGGGCATTGATGGTGTCCACTCCTAGCTTTCGAACACCAATTTCTTCAACCATCCATTTAATTGGATGCACCTCACCCGGATACTCGAAATAAGTGCGGATATCTTTAATCCATGTTGCGCCCGCGTTTTCCTGCTCCAGCAGTGGCACGAACAACACCACTTCACCACTCTTTGGGATGTATAACCCCAGTGGTCGCTCTGATGGCGTATGGAAAAACCCGCAAGCATAAATCACGTTCGGCACATCCAGCAGCAGCATTCCATCTAACTGCTCGGCATCCATCCGCGCCTGAATCTACCCGATCTTCCGCCTGTAAAACGCTTCATTGAGTAATTGCATTATTTCTACCCATAAAATATGGCGTTTGTAGGGACGGGATACATCCCGTCCGCTTACTTAAAATCCTGCTGCTATGCCTTGAATTTGGCGTTCTCTGCGACTCGGCGGTTCAAACTCCCTATTCCAACGTCACCGATGCTTGTTTCCATCCCGCCCGTTGAGCGCCTGCCGTAATCGTGATCGTACTGCCCGCATCACCGCGCACCAACCACTCGGCTTTGCCTTTTGGATGATGCCAATCTGTCATCCACGGTGACCACGTCGCCACCCGTTCATCACGCCCCGCTAAATGCCCTAGATCTTGACTTTGTGCGTTCATAATCAATTGGACTTCTCCCCCTCCCCGCTTCGCAGAGAGGGGGCTGGGAGGAGGGGATAACTGTAATTCTGCTTTCACACTTCCCGCCGTCCCATGCTTCAATGCCCGTGCCGTCATATTCGTCGGCAGGAAACCCACATTCGCCACCACCGTCGTTACCTTATATAAATTCGCACCCAGTGATTCGGCCTTCACTGACTCGATTTGTACCAAAGGTGTACAAGCCGCATGTTTGAGCGTGAATAAGCAGTTATTGTGGATCGTATCCCGAAGGAAATTTCGTGCCTTCTCAGTTGTCGCCATGGATGCTGGCGGCGGATTGCGGAAGGTATACATATGCGTCCATCCGCCAATCTCAATTGAACCCAACTGCGGATGCTCAAATGGCTCCCAATTTACAAAGCCTTTGCCGCCCAGATGCTCATCGTTATATTTGAGCAGCTTAACTTCATCCTCGGTCGAACGCGCTCGGATTTGATACTTCGCCGGATCTTGCAAACCCGCCGCCAACTCAGGGTTCCACAACTCCGTCGAGAAGGTGATGATGCCCATCTCGTCATATGACCACTGCATCAACGACCCCGTCCGTGGATTGTCGGGATCACTGGTAAATTCCTCATACACCGAAATGGTTGGATAACCGGTGATAGCCGTACCCATCGCTCCGATCCGTTTGATGAGTGCCAGATCACTTCTTGGTAACGTCGCATCCGGTGCGATCAACGATGGTCGTAGATGTAAACCGCCATGCGTGTGATAGCACTGCATCCCCGCGATATTCGGGTGACTTAAAATAAATTGTGCGCAAGCCAGCGCTTCTGGCTCTGAAAGTGGTAAATCACCCGCGCCATATTGACGCTGCTCCGACCACCATCCGGCGGGAAAATTGCGGTTCAGGTTGCCGTCGCGCGGACGTTCAATATCAATCGTCACGCCGTCCCAATCGCCCTTGATCAACCCCTCGCGATACAAGCGGTAATAAGGCCCATCACCGATTTCGCCCGCTTGCCGTTGGATCATCAAGCGCGGGTCATCCTTGGAAATTTTCCACTCGCCCGCGTCATCTTTGATGCGCATTTGCACAATCAATCCATCACCGTTGATGTCCTGCTGGCACAAACCGTGCGTCTGTTCCTCGCCCGGTAGATAGCGCCCGTTCCCACACCAATGATGGGCCGTCGTCAAACTGATTTCTGCGCCGTCCGGATTCAGTCGTGGGATGATATAAAACGTGGTGTTATCCAGCAGCCAAGTGACTTGCGCATCGCTTCCATAATTCGTCAGCAGATACCAGATCGTATACAGCGCCGTATGCGATGTAGTCACTTCTTCCGCGTGGATATGTGCATCGATATAAAAGGCCGGTTTAGTCGTATGTTCACCGGTCGCGCTGTTGGTGATCGTCAGGCACCAGATGTCACGCTCGCGCCAACTTTTTCCCAACGACTCCAACGTTGCCAGTGCCGGATAACTATTCGCCAGCGCCTTCAAATGACTCGTCAGCTCATCAAACAGAAAATATTCCCCGAATTCAATGTTGTAGCTCATCGCTTTGCTTTTCTCTTAACTCTCTGCATCTCTGAGGTTAATTCTTCTCTGCTTTACTCTGTGTCTCTGTGGTTAATCCGTATTTGCCTTAAAGTTCCTGCACGAGGTTCGCATTGGGTCGGACGAATTTTCCCCCGCCACGTTTGCCCACCACTTCGCCATCCACGAACACGGTTGTCCCGTTCACAATCGTCCGCATGACCTTGCCTTGGAAGGTCATTCCCGCGTACAGCTTGTCACAATCCTTCGCCTTACTGAACAGCATGTCCGGCTGAATCGTCGTCGTCTGCTGCGGATCATAAATCACAATATCCGCGTCTGTCCCTACTGCAATCGCACCTTTTTGCGGATAAATCCCGAAGCGTTTCGCGCCGTTGGTACTAACCAATGCCACTGCTTGTGGAATCGTCAGCCGTCCTTTAAGCGCTGCATCCATCATTCCCAGTACCAATTCCTCGACACCCGGTGCACCCGGCGGCGTTCGCCAGATGTCCGTCCTCGCCCGTTCCTTTTCCTCGACTGTAAACGGCGAGTGATCAGTCGTCACCACCATTAACATGCCATCTTCAATGCCACCCCACAACGCCTCGACATCTTCTTGCTTCCGCAGCGGTGGATTAATCTTGGCATACGGCCCTACGCGCTCCATATCTGCCTCGGTGAAAAATAAATATTGGGGGCAGGTCTCCGCTGTGGCTTTTGCGCCAGCTTGCTTGAACTGCCGGAATACATCCAACGTCTCTTTGGATGTCATGTGCGCGATATGCAGTTGCATCCCTGCCGTTTGGTTCAGCGTTAACAATGTCGCCACCGCCAGCGCCTCTACATGCGGTGGACGGGATTCGCCGTGTGCCGCCACATCATTACGTTTAGCGGCCATCATTTGCGCCGTATGCCACTCCAAAAGTTGGTCATTCTCGGCATGAACCACGCATACCAATCCGGTCTCCGCCACCAGCTTCATCGCTTGATAAAGTTCCGGCACCTGCGGCAAACACAAGCCCTCGAATTCATCGTTGCGTCCTGCCGGTGCGCCGGTCATAAAGATCTTGAAACCAATTGCGCCTTCGTTCGCCATATCCGCGATTTCTTTGCGATCCAGCAAACCCGGTGCGCCATACAACGCGAAGTTCACATACGAATCCGCCTCGCCCAGTGCCTTTCGTGCTCGGAAAATATCACCGGTCGCGCAGCACGGTTTGGAAATTGGCATCTCGAAAATGGTTGTCACGCCGCCAGCCGCAGCCGCGCGGGTTTCCGTCGCGAAATCCCCGCGCTGTGGATACGCTGGCGCACGGCAGTGGAAGTGGATGTCAATCGCGCCCGGAATGACCAGCTCCCCCTCTGCATCGATCACTTCGTTGGCTGTCACCGCTGTTCCACGAGCCAGCAGGGCTGCAATCTGCCCTCCACGAATACCGATGTCGAGTTGTTCGATTCTTGTTTCGGTCACCACGTCGCCGTTGATAATCAGGGTTTCAAATTCCACGTTAGTTTTCCAATGGTTATATTGATTTCTCTGCTCTGTTTACTCTCGGCGTTCTCTGCGCCTCTGCGGTTAAACTCGTGTATCTCTCTGCGTCTTGGCGATTAATCCCGTATTGTATGTTCCACAAATGCCCGTAGGATATTCACTGTACTTGCAAACTCTTTCACATCCACATATTCGTCAAACGCGTGAGCCACCTCATAGCTCCCCGGCCCGAAGATGATCATCTCACCGCGCGTCACGCCTGTCAGATGTTTGGCATCACTTCCCGGCAAATACCCAATCGGCCCCGGATAATAAGGATTTTCTGACTCCCCCTCGCCATGAGGGAGAGGGGGCTGGGGGGCGAGGGTTTTTCTGAACTCCCCCTCCACACATCCCAAAAATGTCTGCGCCAACGCTGATACTGCCGTCGATTCAAACCAGTTTGAGGTTTGGAACTCGCCAATGCTGAGCGTTGCCTCACCTGCATCGACTCCATCGATTACCGCTCGCATTTCATCCTGCACCACCGCTGGATTTTCACCGGGAACCATTCGACGGTCGAGATAAACCACGCAGCTATCCGGCACCGCGTTCGCTGTACTCCCACCTTGAATCACGCCCACATTGCAAGTCGGAACGCCCACAATCGGATGCGGTCGCGTTGCCAGTTCCTTGTGGTAAGCATCCAGCGCCAGAACTGCCTTCGCCATCGCTGTGATCGCATTCACACCCCGGTCAGGGTTGGTCGCATGAACCGACCGTCCAGTAGCGCGAACCGTCGCACGCATCACACCCTTATGCGCTGTCGCTACATGGTTATGCGTTTGCTCGCCCACCACAATAAAATCACACATTGGCAGATGCCCATTTTCTGCCAGCCATTTGGTACCTAACACTCCACCTGTTTCCTCTTCCGCCGCCGCCACCAGCACTAACGTCCCCTCTATTTGTTCCCCCTCGTTTCCGTGTTGAGAAAGAGGTTTTGCATTTTCTGGTTCCCTCTCGCTGCGCAGCGGAGAGGGGGTTAGGGGGAGAGGATGCGCTTTCTCCAAAATCACCGCCATCATCGCGGCCAACGGCGCTTTATCATCCACACTGCCTTTGCCGTAAAGTTTCCCTTCTTGAATCACCGCTGCATACGGATCGACACTCCAGCGCTGTGCCTCATTCACCGCAATCGGCACCGTATCAATATGTGCGTGCAGCATAATCACCGGCGCACCTTGACCAAATGTCGCCACCACACTTTGCGCCTCTGGTTTTTGCTCCGGTGCAAGCATCTTCACCATGCACCCCGCCTCGCGCATCACCTCGGCAATATAAGCCGCAATCGCTCGTGTATCCCCCGGCAAATTCGGTGATGGAATTTTCACCAATTCCTGCAACAACACCACCGCATCAATCATCAGCGTATGTCTTTTCTGTGCCTAAAAGGTTTGTAAACTCGAACCATCAAATAAGAACTTCTGTGCTATAATTTCTCTATGAATGATGCGATCTCTACTTTTCTCTGTCTTAATCTCCGCGTTCTCTGTGACTCTGCGGTTAACACTCTCCGCATTGATCTGGGTGTTCTTTGTGTCTCTGTGGTTAAATTGCATTTGCTTTTCTTGTCTTGTAACTTGCTTCTTGCAACTTGTGACTCTCATCTCGGCAGATCACTCCCTACCATCCTCCGAACCGTCACCCCAAATGTGCAGCGGCGGACACACGGGAGCCATTCGCTGCACTGGCGGATTTAGGCGAGCCAGCCGCCGTTCAAAAATGTCAATTCAGCGGATTGCTCTCTCACATCCGCCTGCCATTTCGGCGGATAAATGTGCAAATTGTGCAATTTGTGTCATTTCTGCCACCCTCACTTGCATGATCGCTTAAAGCTGGAGACTGATAGCTGATGACTGTATTTCAACTTGTAACTTGTCTCTTTTAACTTCTAGCTAGCGAAGTGCCCGATACTTTTCCACCACCGGCTTCATCCGGTCAAGCGCTTCTCGCAGCAAATCAGTCGTCTGCAAAAGGCTGATTCGCAGGTATCCGCCCCAATTCTCACCGAAGCCTGTACCGGGGAAAATCAACACCTGCGCTTCTTTCAGCAGTAAGTAAGAAAGCTCGGTCGAATGCACACCAATCGACGAACAATCCGTCCACAGGAAGAAGGCCCCGCGTGGATCGCTGTAAGTCAAACCCATCGCGCTCAGGCCGTCCATCATAAAACGCCGTCGCTCGCTGTAAATCTGTCGAAACTCTTCAATCGGTGCTTGCGATCCCGTCAAAGCCGCTATCCCAGCCCATTGGGAAATCGTCGCCACCGGCCCACTCGTAATGGCCTTCACCTTGGTCATCGCGTCGATGAAGTTCTTGGGCGCGGCCACAAATCCGATTCGAAATCCAGTCATTGCGTACGTCTTGGAAAACCCATTCAGTGTGATCGTGCGGTCTTCCATCCCCGGCAGCGACCCGATGCTAAAGTGCTTCCAGTCATCGTAGACAAACTTCTCGTAAATCTCGTCCGAAATCACGATCAGATTGTGCTTAATAGCAATCGCCGCGATTTCTCGCAGCCGTTCCTCGGTCACAATTCCGCCGGTCGGATTGCTCGGTGTGATGATCAACAGCGCCTTGGTTTTGGGCGTAATCGCCGCCTCCACCGCTTCCGGTCGCAGGTTGAAAGCATCAACTTGGTCAGTTGGAACCATCACCATTTTTCCGCCCGCGCTCTCAATCGCCTCGTCGTAAGACGTGTAACGCGGATCAGGTACCAGCACCTCATCACCGGGGTCAAGCAGGGTTTGCATCAACAGGTAAAGCGCTTCTTGCCCGCCCGTCGTCACCATCACGTTCTCAGCCGAAACCGACAGCCCGTTCTCGCGCTGGAACTTCTTGGCAATCGCCTCTCGTATTTCAGGCATCCCTGCTACCGGTGTCAGCCCTGTTTTTTGCTGGATAATCGACTCTTCGACAGCCGCCAAAATGTGTTCGGGTGTCGCCAAATCAGGATCGCCACGACCCAGCGCAATCGCGTCCTTGTACTGCGCAGAAAGCTCCATCAACGCATACCGAAGCTGCGTTCCATCCGACGCCACCGCCCGTACTGCCTCTGGAATATTCGGGTTGAGGTTATTCATTTTCCCCAACCTCCTGCCTTAATCTTGGCGCTCTTGGCGACTTGGCGGTTCAATTCGCCTGTGCTGTTCTTCTCTGCGTCTCTGCGATTAAATCTTCTCATTCTTCCACCAACCCCATCCCCGCCCACTGCGAGATGCTGGTGCTGCAAATCGTCATGCTCTGCTTATACGCACGCAGCTTATCGGCCATCTCCGAACCCGCCATCCAACCCACGCGCCACCCCGGCATCACGTCCGAGAAGCTGCCGATGCTAATCACCTTCGCCGCCAGTGCCTCATCCTGTGCTGGATGGAATGTACTGTTTGAGAGAGAGGGCTGCTGATTAACATCCCACATCACCCACCAGCCATGTACTTTGGCTTGCTCCAAAATCGGTCGCAGCGTTTCAACAGGATCTTCAGGCGTAGCATAAACCAGCTTGATAGCCGAAACATCAGTCATCTCAGAGACGATTTTCGCGCCCACCAATTGTGCTGCGCCTTCAATTGCTTGGCTGTCACCGACGCATAAAATCGTACCTTCAGCCTTCACCAGCCGTTTGATAACGACGAACCGTGCTTCCGTCGCCCCGCAAGTAATGGTGACGGCATCCGGTTTCAGCGTCACGGCATATTGCTTCTGAAGCATGTCCGTCACCCACTTGCGCAGGCCAAGAATGCCGGGACGGTCGGTATAATGTGTCTTGCCGTCTTTCAGTGCTTGGATAGCCGCCTCAATCACGCCTTCAGGAATAGGCGGATTATGCGTGTGTTCGACCACTTCCGGCAGCGCAGCAATTCGCGCCGCTAAAGGCCGTGTCAAAGTTTGGGAAATGGACATCAGGCCACTACCTCCCGCTCAAACGGGAAGTCGATGTTTAAATCTTTCGCCAGCACAGCCAGTTCATCAAAAACCACCGCATCCAACTTGGCTCCATCTTTGCGATACTCCAGTTCGCGCCGGTAATCCAACTCACCCGGTACGAGAATTTCATCGAATCCCGGTCGTTTCTTGGCCGATTTAATCTGTTTGATAAAGTCGTCAATCCGCGCCTTGAACTCGCTCATGGGCATAAACCACTCAATATCCAGCGCTATGAATAGGTGCGAAACATCTTGCTTGGCGGGATTGGAGTAGGGTGCTAAACCATAACCACCACCACCCAGAACACCGGTAATTACGTCGGTCATCATCGACAATCCGTAACCTTTGTGCTGCCCAATGCCCAACAAGAAACCTTGCATCGCTGCACTGGGATCATCGGTCTCGTAACCGTCAGGTGTCAGCGCCCAATCGAGCGGCATCTTTTTGCCCTCGCGTTCGTACCAGCGCATCATCCCTTTTCCAGCAGTCGTCAGTGCGATGTCCAGCACCACTGGGAAATCGCCACCTGTTGGCGCAAGAATCCCCCACGGATTGGTGCCAACAACACCGCTCGCTGCTCCCCACGGAGCCATTTCCGGCCCTGCGTTCGTCATCACAATTCCGATGCAATCTTGTTCAAGCGCCAGTCGCCCCGGCACTGCGGCTGAACCAAAGTGCGTGCTGTTTCGGACGATCACCGTCCCTATCCCGCTAATTTTGGCTTTCTGTACTGCCAGTTCCATTGACTTCTGCGCCACCACCGAACCCAGTCCGTTGTGACCATCAACAAGCGCCAACGCCGGACTTTCCTTCACAATCTCATATGGCGCACCGGGTATAATCCACCCATTCGTAATACGCTCGCGGTAAACAGGTAATCGTCGTACACCCTGTCCTTGCCCCGGCAAGCAGTGTAGTTCGCTCTCGATTAAACCGCGTGTACAGCGCCGCGCCTCATCCTCCGAGACCCCCAACGCTTGGAACACATTAACGCTAAATTTTTCAAGTTCATCAACCGGAACGCGAACCAAGGTAATCGGCATGGCTCAAATTCCCTTGACCTTCTTATACTCTTGCAGTTCTTCAGGTGTATAAACCTGCATCAATTCCAGTTCAATCCCGCCCGCTTCTTGGTCGAGGAATGCTACCCAACCTTCAGGGTGAACGTGGCTGCCTTTGACCTTACACGCACTGCACTCTTTGAGAGTTGCGCCTTTTGCTTGCGCGTCCGCCAGCGCTTGGTCAATATTGGGGACGGCGTAACAAATGTGGTGCAGTCCTTCATAACCTCGTTCTTTAATCCACTTGTCGAAGCGTCCACCCTCATCTAGCGATTGGCACAACTGGTATTCCACATCGCCTACCCAGAATTGCGCCACGCGGTTGCGCGACTTGGGGAAGTCATCGACCTTCGCTTCTAGCCCCACACTCAACAAATCTTGATAAGTCTTGAGCGCGGCTTTAGCATCTTTGACCGCAAATGCCATGTGCTTGATGTATGGTTTGTCCATGATTTCTCTCTATCTTCAATCAGATAAATTTCCGTAGGGGAGCACCTATGTGTGCTCCCGCTTTGCATTTTTAATCTTGAAGATTAAATACACTCTTGAGGTTGACGCCCGGTGTGACCATCGGGTTAATGCCGGTCTGCGGTGAGGTCATCAGTAAAGTGATGCCGGGGCCATGTCCAGCGCGTGGGCTGTCCCCTTGACCGATCACACCGATACCAATGGCACCCCGTAAATAGCCGTGGTTCCAACTGCTGTCGTAATCCAACAGCGCCACCACATCACCCAATTTAAGGTCGTCTAGTTTGGCTTCTTTTAGTGCGTCTTTGTCAGCCGTTTGGATGTGCAGTGAACCGCCTTCGCTGGTCAACCCTGCACCCGAACCCAACAGATGTGGTGGAACCACACCCACCACCGGCACGTTCAACTTACCATCCGACCCTGTAGTGACTTCTAAGTTCTCAAGAATGTCCGGTGAACAGCTTTTGAGTTTAATGTCGTGATGGTCAGCCAGCTCCATACCTACACCAATCGACTTGATATTGATCTTGTCGCCAATCGCCATCTTCTTGCGAGCTTCTTTATCAAAATGGATGATGACCTGTTCCGAAAAACGTCCCGACTTTCCCGTGACCACACCCTTGATCCCCTTAGCATCGCCACTCATCACCATTGCCACATTGCCAACACAGGCGAACAAATTGAGCCCACGATTGCCCACATCATCCTTCAGTGAAATACTCACACCGGGGTGAATGGTGTCAGCCAGCCATCCGAAAGCCGAGTCACCGATTGACACGTTATAAACGATGCCACCGTAAGTCGGCAGTAAGAAGGGTTTACCGTTGGAATCCAACCGATAAGGCTCGGCAGGTAAGCCGGGGAAACCGGGCGAAGCAATCAGCCCCATTACCGAAACAGAAACCAGCTTGTCAGAATTGGTTCGGACGTTCATGCCATCTCCCGAATATTGAAGTAATTTGCAATGTTAGCCTTGGGGTCGATAATCCATTCGATACAGGATTCGGGGCAGGTCATCAAGGTCAATATCCCCGGCCCATGCCCGATCATCACCGAGTCGCCATGAATGCACAGCGCAATCGTCACTGCGCCTTTGCGATAAGTGCGTCCGAAGCGGTGGTCGGCATCCGGTATGACCACCAAATCACCTAATTTCATCTGGTCAATGCCTAGCTCGGCCATCAATGCCCGGTCGCCCGACATCAAATCTTGGTCAACATATTCCGAGTTCAGTTCGGCACCTGACCCCATAATTCTCGGTGGTAAAACCGTTGTTACCGGCACGCGAATTTTGGTATCACTGATGACTTCAAACGGAATACCGTTGATAAGCTGTGGACTGGATTTCTTGAGCGTAATTTGAGGATAATCGGTGAGCTCTAAACCGCGTCCGCAGGCAATAATCTGGATCGAATCGCCTACGCACAATAGGTCATGCACATCCGGCGAGAAATCCACGAGCAGACGCGCGTGTTCACCTGTGACGATACCTTCTGCACCTTTACCCATGCCGCTGGTAACTACTGCTTTATTGCCCATACACGTCAAATAGTGCAAGGCAAATTCGGCAGCGTTGTCAGGGTTGGCTATCGAAACACCCGGCTCAACATGGTCACCTGCCCAACCAAACGCCGCGTCACCGACTCGTGCGTTATACACCACGCCGGCCATCCCCGGCAGCACCCGCCCCACACCTTTATCATCCAGCGTATAACCCGGATAACGTAAGGTAGGTGGGCTGATATTCCCCGTAACAGCAATCTCTACAAGTTGTGATTCATTGGTTGCAAGAGGCATTTTTGTGGATTCCTTGACACATACGAATGTGCTTTCTATAATCCTGTCATTACTTGTCGTCTGTCGATTGTCGACAATTTCTGGCGATTATAAGTTTGCACCTATGGCTTGTCAAGCAATTTGAAAAATCCAATTATGACTTTGAACCATATTGAAAATCGTTCGCTTCGTGACCGCGTACTGGATGCACTACGCGAGGCCATCATCACAGGCGAATTTAAACCCGGCCAGCAGCTCATCGAGACAGACTTAGCAGCCAGTCTCGGTGTAAGCCGCGCACCACTGCGTGAGGCTCTGCAAATCCTGAGTACTGAGGGTTTAGCCGAAACAGTCCCCTATCATGGCACGACTGTCCGGCGGCTGACGAAGACGGATATTGAAGAACTCTATAGCCTCCGTAGCGTTTTGGAGACCTTTGCTATTCGACGGATTATCGGGCAAGACAATTCAAAGCACGTGATTAGATTACGGAAATGCTTTGAAGCTATGTTAGCAGCGGCGGAAGCAGGCGACCTGAAACAGGTTAACCAGATTGACCGTGAATTCCATGACACCTTGATTGAACTCAGTGGACACAGTTTGCTGCTGACCAGTTGGAATGTGGTGTCGATGAGGGTGCGTCAGGTGATGGCATTACTCAATCGACGCAACAGCGACCTTAAGAAAATTGCCTATAACCACGTGCCAATTATTGACGCGATTGAAGCCGGTGAAGTCCAAAAAGCGGTTGAGCTTATGGAAGCCCACGTCGCAGCCTCCGGCGAATTAATTGCTGAAGGCTGGCATGATGATGGGGAAGGTGGCGACATATGAACGCTTCTCCACGTGTGATGGTAACAGGTGCTGGCGGTTTTGTTTGCAGCAATATCACGCAAGCATTGTTGAATGAAGGTTGGGCCGTTATCGCGGTTGATCGCCAGTTTGACGAGGTTTTACAGGCAAGCTGGCTAAAGCGATGGGGTGACAACATCCAGTTTATCCAGACCGACAGCGCGAATTTGCCGTCGGTTGAAGTGGATGCAGTGATTCATGGTGCCGCCATTACTGCCTCACCAGAAGAACTCGATCAAACACCAGAAGCCAATTTTCGCGCCAATCTTGATCCGCTTTTAGCCGTTCTCGAATGGTCACAAGCCCATTCAGTGCGACGGGTATTGAGTATCAGTTCAAGCGCCGTTTATGCAGCAACAGAACCGGGTGTGGTTAGTGAAAATGATCTGACTTCGCCAAATGGTTTGTATGCGGTGGCTAAGCAGACAATGGAATCGCTCGTCGCCACCTTGCGCGGAGAATATGGACGCGATGTGGCAACCTTTCGCCTCAGTAATATTTATGGGCCGGACGAACAGCCGCGTTCGACCCGTCCACGCGTCAGTTTAGCTGGTCGGTTGGTGCGGCAAGCGACACAAACGGGCAAAGTGACTGTTTATCAGGATGATCCGGCGCGCGATTGGACGTTTGCGCCTGATATTGGTGCAGCAGTTGCAGCATTGTTGAAGCAACCTATGCTGCATCACGCGCTTTATAACGTGGCCTCGCAGCAGGTGCTATCGCCGTTGGATATTGCGAAGGTTATTCAATCGTTGATGCCGGATGTTGAACTGGATATACAACAAGGCAGTGATCCAAACATGCCTATGCTGACGCGGCGAGGTTATTTAAGTAACCAGCGTTTGCAGGAAGAAACCGGCTTTCAGAGCTGGACACCGTTTGCAGAGGGCATCCGCCAAGCACTTCAGGGACAAAACAAAGAGGTTATGACATCGTGACACCCTTAAAAGTGATATTGGCAGGTTTAGGTGTGCGTGGGCGTTATTGGGCAGAAGTGCTGACGCGTTCACCACGCTGCGAGATTATTGCCTATGCTGACCCTAATCCGGCGGCTTGCGAACGAATGGCTGCGCAGTACGGTGAACGACCAACATTTAAGTCGCCTGAAGAAGCAATCGCAGCCCTACCTGATGCACAGGCCTTAATCCTCGCCAACCCGCCAATCGGACGTGAGAGTCAAATTCGTGCTGCCTCAGAGCGCGATATTCCCATGTTGATTGAGAAGCCGTTGGCACTGACAGTGGAGGAAGCCGCAAAACTTGTTGGGATTGCCGAAGCAGCGAAAGTGCCATTGATGGTTGGGTTGAACTTTCGTTATCTGGCCGTCACTAAAGAAGTGATGCGGTTGTTGAATGATGGCATTGTCGGTAAGGCAAGCTTCGGGCGTTTTACGTATGAACGCTATCGTGATGGCAACCGACCTGACCTCAACAAATATCCGCTCACAATGGATCAACCGATGTTGTGGGAGCAATCCATCCATCATTTTGACCTGATGCGTTACATCTATGGGCAAGAGCCGGTATTGATCCAAGCGAAAACATGGAATCCTTCATGGAGTGTGTATCAAAGTGACGCAAACGTTGCCGCACTAATTACGTTTAATGACGGCATGATCGTCAATTATCAGGGGACATGGCAAAGCGGTTGGGCCGAACCCCGCTTTGAATGGCGCACCGATTGCACCAACGGGATTATTAGCCAGAAAGATCAATTTGGTGATCTTTATTTTGCGAAGCCGAGTGACTCTGCATTGAATGCTGTTCCGCTGCCCCCACATGAGATTTGGATTACCGAAACCAGTGGACTACTAGAAGCATTCCTCAATTGTGTGATTGATGGTGAGCCGTTGCAATGCAGCGGTAGAGATCACCTGATGTCTTTAGCAATGGTTGAAGCCTGTGCGATTTCGAGTCGCGAGGCACGGAGTGTAACCATTGCAAGTGTTTTGCCACCTGAATTTGGTCAATATGACCGTATTGTTTAAATCTGACGAAGGAGATATTTATTGGGGATATGTATATCGATTTACCATTTCGTTAGTCATTGTGTTTAGGTTTATAGGAGTTTTGAGCAATGCCCGGTCACTTCTTAAAAGTTCGTAAGCTCATGTTGTTTCCCGTTTTGCTTCTGGCTGCCCTGCCGTTGGTCGTTCACGCACAAACTGCGCCGGACGAAAAGACGTTGGTAATTGCCCAGAGCGTTGATCTTGAAACGTTTGACCCATCAAACTCGAACTCACGTTCAGAAGCCAATATTGACAACCACATTTTCGCTTCACTGTATACGGTTGACGATAAGGGTTCGATTGTCCCCTATCTTGCCAAGTCCTATAAACTTTCGGACGACGGTAAAGAAATGACCTTCACGCTGAATGATGGCTTGACCTGCCAAGATGGTGAAGCACTAACGGCTGAAGATGTGGCTTATACCTTCCAACGTGCTGCCAACCCCGATAATAAATTTACGGGTAATACGGCTGGCTTCGTCTTGGATGCCATTAGCTATGCGGATGCTAAGGTTGTTGATCCGCTGAACGTCACCATCGTGATGAAGAAGTATCAATCGATTGCGCTGGGCTTGATCGCCGAGGTTGGTATTCATTGCAAAGACTCATACGAGAAGATGACGCTGGAACAAGCGGCTGAGTCTCCAGTTGCCTCTGGCCCATACAAACTCGTCACTCGCGTCAAGGATGACTACATTGAACTTGCTCGTAATGAAAGCTTTAAGCTGTTCACACCAACATTTGACCGCCTGATCTGGCGTGTTATCCCCGAAAACTCGACCCGCGTAGCTGAACTCTTGGCTGGCAACGTCGATATTGCTGCCAACGTACCAGCAGATCAAGTCGATGCCGTCAACAGTTCGGACAGCGCCAAGGTCGAAGCCGTTCAAGGTACACGCCGTATGTATGTCGGTTTCAACTTAGCCGCAGATATGGCTAGTCTGCCGGGTGCTGACGTGATCCAGAAGAGTGACGTGCGCGTCGCATTGCAGTACGCAATTGATGTCCCGACCATTTGCAAGACATTACTCGGTACAGAATGCAAACGTGCGGCCACGATGGTCAATGATCCGAATGGCGACCCCGCAATCGAACCCTATCCTTATGATCCCAAGAAGGCCGGAGAACTCCTCGACGCTGCTGGTTATCCGCTCAAGGCTGACGGCACACGCTTCGAGATTACCTTCCAGGGGCCTCGTGGTCGCTACCTGAATGATGCAGCGGTAGTACAGGCGATTGCCCAATACCTGACCGATGTGGGTGTGAAGGTCGATCTGGAAATCAAGGATTGGAGTTCGGAATACGTCCCATTGGTGCGTACACACAAGATGGGGCCGATGTTCTTCCTTGGAACCGGTGGCGATACATGGAGCGCGATTTACGACATGTCCGATATTTCGGCTCCAGATGCTTCCACCAACTACACCAGTTGGGCCAACCCCAAGTGGTTCGAGTTGTGGAACAGCTTGGCTGACATCCGTGATCCCGCCAAGGAAAAAGATGTCGTTAACCAGATGCTTCAGGTGATGCATGACGATCCGCCGTGGATTTTCCTGTACATGCAACCGGATTTCTACGGTGTCAGCAACCGTGTGGAATGGCAAGCACGCCGCGATGAGCAAATCATCGTCAATAACGTTACCCTTAAACCGTCGTAGTTCGCTGAACGGTCAGGTTTCATAGTTTATTGTTTGAAATGGGGCGGACATAGTGTTCGCCCCATAATCTTGTCCTATCGTTAAGATAAGTAGGAAATTCTCATTATGAGCCGGTATTTAGTACGCCGCCTCTTGCAATCCATTATCGTTATCTTAGGTGTGACAATGCTTTCGTTTTTTAGTCTGCATCTGGCAGGTGATCCCACCTATCTCTATGTGAACGAACGGGCCAGTAACGAAGAAATCGCTCAGGTACGAGCGAAGTTGGGTTTTGATAAACCGCTGCCCGAACAATACCTGATTTTCATCGGTAATTTGCTGCATGGTGATATGGGTATGTCGCTGCGGTCAAAAACGCCCGTGCTGGATCTGGTACTTGAACGCCTGCCCGCTACCATTGAACTCACTTTCTTTGCCATGTTATTTTCGACGCTGCTGGCGATTCCCATTGGGATTATTTCGGCCATGCGGCGTGGTACAGCCCTTGACGGTGGCATCATGATGTTGGCAATGGTTGGGCAGTCGATGCCGAGTTTTTGGCTAGGCATCATGCTGATTTTGTTTGTGGGACTGGCGTTACGCTGGCTGCCCATTTCGGGGCGAACGGCGCTGCTTGATCCGCTGTTGAAGGGGGATACACAACTCGCCTTCAGGAATATTCCTGAGGCTATACGGCATCTTATTTTGCCCGGCATAACCATTGGCGTGTTCTCGCTATCGCGTAATGCACGTTTGGTGCGCTCATCGATGTTGGAAGTTTTGTCGCAGGATTATGTGGTGACTGCCCGATCCAAAGGTTTAGCCGAACGGGTTGTCATCCTCAAACATGCTTTTCGTAATGCGCTTATTCCAGTGGTGACCATGCTCGGTTTGGAATTCGGTTTCCTGCTAAGCGGTGTTGTCATTGTTGAGACGGTGTTTTCGTGGCCGGGTGTTGGACGCTTGGTCTTTACCGCGATTACCCAGCGTGATATTCCGCTGGTACAGGCGGCAGTGATTTTGTTCTCGTTCATCTTTGTTGGCTTGAATTTGTTCGTTGACGTTATTTATGCGCGGCTCGACCCCCGGATAAGGCTGGGGTAAGGGCTGTGGGAGAAACTACGGTGCAAGCCAAAACCCTTTCGCCGGTAATTCCGGTTGTACTGACGGTTCAAACGCAATCTTCCGTATGGCGACGGGCACGTATTAGCTTAATCAAAGCCCGCTGGCCGGTTCTGGGACTTATCATTCTTGCAGCGGTGGTTTTTTGTGCGGTACTTGGTCCACAAATTTCACCGAAAGATCCCAATCGCCAGACCCTTATTCTAAGACTATTACCGCCGTTTCCAGCGGCTGGATTGGACAACAGCAGTTTTCTTCTAGGGACGGACGGCTTGGGTCGCGATGTACTTTCTCGTCTGATTTACGGCGCACGAATTTCGCTGATGGTGGGCGTAACCGCTGTTGGTATCGGCGGTGTGATGGGCACAACGTTAGGCATTATCGCCGGTTACTACGGTGGTGCGTTGGACGATGTAATTATGCGGCTGGCCGATATTCAACTGGCGTTCCCATTTATTTTGCTGACGATTATGGTACTGGTAGTGCTGGGGCCGGGTATCCCAAATCTGGTGCTGGTACTGGGCGTTGGTCAATGGGTGACGTATGCCCGTATCGCCCGTGGTCAGACCATCAGCCAGCGTGAGAAAGAATATGTTGAGGCAGCACGCAGCATGGGTGCCAGCCATACGCGGATTATGTTCCGCAGCATTTTCCCGAATGTGCTGGCACCGTTAATCGTGATTTCTTCCTTTAATGTGGCGAGCGTAATTCTCTCGGAAGCATCGCTATCATTTTTGGGATTGGGTGTGCCGCCGACCGTTCCAACATGGGGTGGAATGCTGGCGGAAAGCCGCGACCAACTGCTGGCTGGGAAATGGTGGTTGGCCGTATTACCCGGTTTGGCGATCATGCTGACTGTGTTGGCGATTAATATTCTAGGCGACTGGCTGCGCGATTTCCTTGATCCGAGACTGCGTGGACGAAGCTAGAGACGAGAAGCAGAATGTGCATCGGTTAACCATTGGGCATAGTTGTAATTCATTAAAGTGGTAGGGAAACATGACCAAGACATGGGTAGGCATCCAAATTGGTGCCATCAGTTTTATTGATGAGGGTGTCGAGCAAGTATTAGACATTCTACAAGAGAAAGCGGGTGTGAATGCCCTGCTGATTTCGGCATTGTCGTGGAGCTATGGTAATGCGGGACGAGCGCCTTATGGCTTCCCTGACCACGGTGTAGCCGAAAAGGATAATTTACAAGGCGGGGCTTTCTTTGAACCTGATCCTGAGTTCTACGAAGGCACTTTTCATAAGAAGTTTGCCGCGCCTGATCCGCTTTATAAAGGATTTGATACCTTCCGCGATGTGATTCCAGCGGCGAAGAAACGCGGGATGCAAGTCTATCCCTATTACTGTGAAACATCGGCTTCCAGCATCCGCTCGATCTGGCAACCGGGGTTCGCGCACTTTTTAGATCGTGATCACTGGGGCAAGCTGGCGACACGACCTTCATTGATGAACCCGCAATACCGCGCATGGTGGCGGTCGGTAATTAGCGACTGGTTTAGCAACCATGATTTGACTGGAATGCTATGGGGAATTGAGCGGCACAGTCCGTTGATGGATATTTTTAGAGGGGATAGTTCGACCGGCTTTGATGAGTATTTCAAAGCTGAGGCACGGGCGCGCGGCTTGGATGTGCAGCGCTCAATCGAAGGCTACCAGAAAATAGACCGCTTCCTTCAAGGCGTGCGGAAAGGCGAACGTCCGCGTGATGGGGTGTTTGTGACCCTGCTGCGGCATCTGCTGTTGAATCCCGAAGTGCTGATGTGGGAGAAAATGTGGTTGGATGCACATCAGGATATGTACCACGAAGTTTCGGGACTGATCAAGTTTTTTGACCCGAAAAAAGAAGTTGGTTTCGGCGTGTGGCAGGTGATTAATACCTATAATCCATACGCGAAGGCGCAGTACGACCAGACGGAGTATGCGCCGTACGCGGATTGGTTCAAGCCGGTTTTGTATCACACACCCGCAGGGGCACGGTTTGCGAACTTCGCCGAGAGCTGGCAGAAAGCCGTATTGGCCGATGCGACTCCGGATGGTGCCTATAATGCGCTGGCGACCATCCTTAATTTGAATGAGTTCATCGCGCCACGCAGTGAAGCACCGATGGCGGGTTTCAAGCCGGAATACGTCAAGCAATGGACAGCAAATCTGGTGGCCGATACTGGACGCAAAGTCTATTCGGGGATCGGCGTAGGCGTGGGTGATGGTGGCAAGAGCAAGGAAATCACACCCGACGAAATCAAGGATGGTGTGAATGCCGCTTTTGATGGTGGGGCAAGCGGTGTACTGCTCTCACGGAATTATTCCGAGGCGGAACTGCGAAACTTGGAAGCAGTTGGCGAGGTGTTGAAAGCACGCGATCTGTGGTGAGGAAGAAATACAGTTTAACCGCCAAGACGCAGAGAGCGCCAAGATAAAGGCA
Organism: Anaerolineae bacterium; assembly: GCA_013821665.1. GTDB lineage: Bacteria > Chloroflexota > Anaerolineae > Aggregatilineales > Phototrophicaceae > CFX2. Next base: position 13,172 of record JACDGI010000010.1, on the reverse strand, counting down.
AAGAGAAAATGACGATTAGAGCAGCAGTGATTGGGGCGAGTTTCGCCAAAGAGGCTTATTTACCGGCGTTGGCGACTATTCCAGACGTGGAGTTGGTGGCGATTTCCAGCGCGCGGTTGGAGAGTGCAAAGGCGGTTGCGGACAAATTCAATATCCCGAACGCCTACGACAACTGGAAGGTGATGCTAGAGAAGCATCAAGTCGATCTAGTAGGCATTGCGACACCGACGATTTACCACGCGCCGATGGTGCTGGCAGCATTAGAGGCTGGCGCACATGTGATTTGCGAGAAGCCGATGGCGATGAACAGTAACGAGTCGCTGTTGATGTTAGAGAAGGCGACGGCGCTCAATCGGGTTCATATGATCGGACATGAGCTGCGCTTTAACCCGAACCGACGCAAAATCCACCAGTTGATTAAAGATGGTGTGATCGGTCAGATTCGACACGCCAACGTTTCGGTGATCGGTTCAAGTTGGGGCAATCCTGCGTCACAAGCGGCTGATAGCTGGCTGGCAAAGGTCGAGATGGGCGGCGGTCGTTTGGGAGCAAACGGCTCACATCAACTGGATTTGCTGCGTTTCTGGCTCGGTGACATCAACGCAGTGAGTGGGCAGGTGGTGACGATGGTTCCTGACCGGACGGATAAGAATAATGGTGCCGCGTTCGTGGCGACCGCTGACGATTTGACTACTTTCACAGCCGAGATGAAAAGCGGTGCGATAGCGCAGGTGTTTATTAGTACGGTGGCGCGGAACAACATGGGTAACCATGTACAAATTTTCGGTAGTGAGGGAACGATCAAACTCACCGAGGGCGAAGAGAAGTTATGGCTGGCAAAGGCCGGTGAAGACTTTGTAGATGTGAGCGAGAGCGATCCCAACGCGAACTTGCCGGGGATCGGTAAAGGGATTTGGAACATTTCGTTTGTGGCGCTGATCCAAGAGACAACTAACGCAATCCGTGAGGGACGCGGTGTGACGTGGGGCGCGACCTTCGCAGATGGGTTTAAGACTCAACAGGCGATGGATGCGATCCGGTTGTCGTCACAGGAACGACGGTGGGTGGATTTGTAAGAAGTGCTGAGTACTGAGTTGAAAGAACCCCCACCCCAACCCCTTTCAGGGGTAGGTATTTGAGGTGGTGAGGCAAAAAAACAGGTTAAGATAGAGTTCTCTAAAACCAATCGAAACCTGAGAAAATGAGACACCACCAACAAGAATTATCGGAATGGATGGAGATCGTGTCAAGGAAGTTACCGCATTTGTACTCAGCCGAGGCGAAGGTACTGGCTCTGTATAGCTTTGGAGCGGTGTTAAGCCAATGCTGTGGGATCAGTAAGATTAGCGGCTTGCTGAGTATGCTACTTGAACAATCGCCGAATACACTGCGCCAGCGTTTACGGGAATTCACGTATGAGGGTAGGGATAAACGAGGGGAAAAACGCCGCAGTTTAGCGGTTGAACACAGTTTTGGGGACTTACTGAAATGGATATTATCGTGGTGGGCGAGCAGCGAACAGCGTCTGGCCTTGGTATTAGATGCCACCAGTTTTCGGAATATCTTCACGGTACTGAGCATTAGTGTTGTCTATCGGGGATGCGCTATTCCGGTGGCTTGGAAAGTATTGAAAAGTGAGCAAAAAGGCGAGTGGCGACCGCATTGGGAAGGCTTAATCGACCATTTATCGTCGGCTGTCCCTGCCGACTGGTTTGTCTTGGTTTTAGCGGATCGAGGCTTGTATGCCAAATGGTTATACCAGAAGTGTCTACAGGTGGAGTGGCATCCGTTTCTACGCATCAACCAACAGGGTCAATTTCGCCCGCAACGCAATCGCTGTTTTCGGCTTTTATCCAGCCTGGTTCATGCTCAACGTCCCGACTGGTCGGGGCGTGTGACCTGTTTTAAAACCAAAGATTCCCAACTCGACTGCACCTTGTTAGCACATTATGACCCAACCTATGACGATCCTTGGTTGGTCGTGACAGATTTAGCACCCAAACACGCCGATATTGCTTGGTATGGGATGCGCTCGTGGATTGAAGCCGGTTTTAAAGACCTCAAACGCGGGGGTTGGGGTTGGCATCATACCAAGATGCAGGATCCTGCTCGTGCCGAACGCCTCTGGTTGGTTCTGACCGTCGCCACTTTATGGACACTGAGTGTCGGCGGCTCTGTTGCATCCCAACTGCCTGCCAGTTCATTCACTCCCTTACCCGATACTTGGAGCCCGTCCCAAAAAGGTTATCGTCGTCTTTCTTGCTTTACGCTCGGTCAACTAGCAATTCTGGCTGCCTTTATTCGCCATGTTCCCGTCTTCGTTTGTGAGTTTGTTTATGAACAATGGCCGCGCTCTTCTTGGAAATTTCAACCTTTATCTTGACCATACCTACCCCTGAAAGAGGGATAAAGGGAGGGGATGTGTTCATGTGCCCTCCACACATTTTAAGCGGTTACTAATTGCTATCCCGCGCTCAACTGCCCGACCTCACGCCGCACCAACGGTTCGATCTCTTCCCACTCAATGCTTGTCTGCCGACCATTATCAAACTCGTTCAGCAGCCACTGTTGGATCGGTTGCAGTTCTGGCGCATCCTTCGGCAGATCAACACCAAGGTGCTGCCGGATCAAGAAGATCAACCCTGCGATGCCCGAATCCTTGGTCAACGAAACTTCCAACGGACGGCCCAACAAATCCGGTACATTGAACGGCGCGTACATCCACCAGAATTTATTCAATCCATCAGCATGGACACCCGCCCGCGTCCGGTGCGCATCACGCCCATACAACGGATACTTCGGTGGGATCGCCTCACCCATTGACGCGTACAAATCGACCAACGCGTTCAGCGCTTTGAAGTCGGGTTGACCGTCTCCAAAATAACCCATTCCAATCAGATGCAGCAGCACTTGTTCCAATGGCGCATTACCCGAACGTTCGCCTTTGCCCAGCGATGTCCCATTAATAACCGCGCAGCCCGCCCGGATCGCTGCCAGACAATTCGCCACCACTAAACCGGTGTCATTGTGTGGATGAAACTCCAAATCTTCCGCCGCCAATCCCATCCCTCGCAGCTTCCGGATGATCTTCGGCACACTGCGTGGTAGTTCCACATCTTCATAGGGCAGTCCCAAACCCATCGTGTCGCACACACGGAATTTGGGCTTCAATCCGCTGGACGCACAGATCGCTTGCACCGCCTCCACGAATGGCAGCATAAAATCCATCGGCGCGCGTGTCGCATCCTCCAGATGCAAACGCGGACGGATGCCCGCCTCGACCGTGACCTGCACCGCCTCCAAATAGGTGTCCGCCGCTTGATTGCGCCCACCCGGCTTAAACTTATGGAAGGTGTGGTAATCCGAAGCCGAAGCCAGCATCCCCGTTTCGCGGATGCCCAACGTCTTAATCAATTCGACATCTTTGGCCGAAGCCCGTATCCATGTTGTCGGCTCAATCGGTGCCCCGGCATGATAACGCTCCAATGCCCCTTGTAACGCCGCCTTATCCGACGGTCGATAAACGAAAAACTCCGCTTGCCGGATCGCGCCGCTCTTACCCGTAAACGCGCACAAAATGTCATAGATTTTCAGGCTTTGCTCAGCCGTCAATGGCAAACCGCCTTGTTGACCGTCACGGTGAGTCGTTTCGGTTGTCCATGCTTGCGCCGGTAAATCGGCTGGCTTTTCCGCCCACAAATAACGCGGGAAATCCTCTCGCGGAAAACTCTCCAAAAAGTACTCTGGTGACTGCGGCTCTGGAATCATGATTATCTCTGCTTTCTCTGCCTTCATCTTGGCGTTCTTGGCGGTTAGTATTCGATGTTGATTTAAGAGTAGATTTTTGTGATATACTTGTCAATATTGATTGAAAAATCAATATATTGTCTTGCGAATTTTCGTAGGGAAGGGTCTGTGACCCTTCCGCTCTTTACACAAAAATATTGATACAAATTTAAGGGTAGGGGTTATCTGATCTGTGTCACAATATCTTTCTGCACAAGAAGCCTGTCAGCGTCTCGGTGTCAAAGAAGCCACGCTCTATGCCTATGTCAGCCGGGGATTAATCCGCTCGGAGGTTGAAAGTCAGGCCAGCCGCAAACGCCGCTATCTGGCCGAAGATGTCGATAAACTCGTCGAGCGTAAAGAACAACGCCGCGATCCTGCCAAAGTAGTCGAGGATGCTCTTCATTGGGGTGTGCCACTCCTCGATTCCGCCATTACCTTGATTGCTGATAATCAACTCTATTTTCGGGGTTACAATGCCTCCACCTTAGCCCAAACCCAATCACTGGAATCCGTCGCCGCCCTCATCTGGTTAGATGATCTCACCGCCGCACCCAATTTATTTGCACAACCCATTCCACTCTTAGATTCCACTGTCATGGTATCAATAAATTTATCTGCCATCCCCGCCATCCAAATCGCGCTGACTCTCGCCTCGACCACCGATTTCGCCGCCTATGATCTCAGTCCCAGTGGAGTCGCCCGAACCGGCGCGCGTATTCTCAAGCTAATGGCTTCGGTTATCACTCACTCGCCAACCGTTGAAACCTCAATTGCTGATACCCTCGCCGCTGCATGGTCGCCAGACTCCGCCCATCTCTTGAACGCCGCCATGATCCTGTGCGCCGATCACGAACTCAACGCCTCATCCTTCACCGCCCGTATCGCCTCCGCCGTCGAAGCCAATCCCTATGCGGTTGTCCAAGCTGGACTCGCCACCTTGCAGGGCTTCAAACACGGCGGACACACCGCTCGTGTCTCCGCCTTCATGCGCGAAGTCGGGCAGGTCGAGCGCGTCAATCAAGCCATTGGTGAACGGCTGCGGCGGGGTGACAATCTCTCCGGCTTTGGACACTTCCTCTACCCCGATGGTGATCCCCGCGCTATAACCTTGATGAATATGCTGCTGCAAACCCACGCCGGGTCACCAGCGGTTCTATTAGCGCAAGCCATCGCCCAAGCTGTCCACAACCTCACCGGAGGCTTTCCCACCATCGACTTTGCCTTGGCGACTCTTGAAAATGCCTTGTCACTGCCTGATGGTTCAGCCCTGACTCTCTTTGCACTCGGTCGTACCATCGGCTGGCTCGGACATGCCATCGAACAATATGGCTCGTCCGAAATTATTCGCCCCCGCGCCCGTTACATAGGCCGCCCGCCCACCGCTTGAATCTCAACCTAGCACGGAAGCATCGAATGTTTTCCCAATCAAAATAATTGCCTCGTCAACCGTCTTAGCAAAATGAATATTTTTGGTCGTTTTGGGAGCAATCTTTTTACCAATATTCACCAATGCTCTGATGAATGCTGGCGCACCCACGAGGATTGCCATGCGCTGGTTGTCCTGTACTTTTGCTTCAGAATTGCCCTGTGCCGATAAGAAACTGGTTCCGATGAACGTCGCTTTGGTCATGTCTACGATAATGTCAACCGGATGATTAACCATGTTGACCATCCGGTACGCATCATTGATGCAGGTATGAAAATCCGCCGCCACACACCGGCCCTCATAAACTTGATGCAATATGGTCTTCCGATCATCATGCCAATAACTGCATGCGCTCATTGATTACGCCCCCTTTACCTTACTGCTTCAAGCCTACTCCTATACCATACGATCAGAATCGGATTTTTGGACTTAAGTTTGTCTAAACCTTATCACTTTCTTACATCATCCATGCGTCCATTTCACAGGCCAACCATCACGATTTAACCACGCCTCCGTAGGGGATGGTCTCAGACCATCCCGCTGCACACGCCACCAAATGCATAATTGTAGGGGCACACGGCTGTGTGCCCTCTCCCCTCAAACGGGGCAAGTCCACAGCCTGACACTGACGACATTTCCGACAATTTCACTGTGAAAATGAAGAAATTTGTGAATCTTCCGAATCAAAAAGCGGCGAACTTCCGCCCACCGCCTTCGCATTTTACTCAGCACTTGTTGCTCAGCACTTTTAACTTATCCACCCAGCGAATCCCAAATCTCCAACTTCGACTTCACCCGGCTAATCACCTCGTCGGTAAATTCGCTGGTGCTGGCCGACCCGCTCAGATCATTGGTCTTCACGCCGCTCTGCACCGCCTCCAACACCGACTCGTAAATCGCTCGGCTGGCACGGTTGGCCTTCTCAGTTTTGACGTAACGCAGTACCGCCGCTCCCGCCAGAATCATCGCCATCGGATTTGCAATGTTCTTACCCTGAAGGCTCGGAGCCGTTCCATGAGGCGCTTCGGTCAGCGCGACTTTGACCTCAAAATTCTCGTCGAAGCTGAAAATCACCGACTCAGCACCCGCAATCGTACCGAACATCTTCATGACGAGGTCGCTCAAATTATCACCGTCACGATTCAATGCCGGAATCACCAGCGGCTCGCCTTCTGTCCCCAGCAGCAGAGCGTAGGTCGCATCAATCAATTGGGGATCATATTCCACATCAGGATTACGCAAATGGGCAGCATCCAATTCTTCCTTGAACATGCCTTCGTAAACCGGACTAACCGTGTACTTCGGCCCACCGAACACCTTGGCATTATTCCGCTGGGCATACCGGAAAGTGAACTCGGCTACCGCGCGGCACGTCCGCCGTGATAACCGGCGTGTGCTGTAGGCGACTTCATCCAAGCCTTCACCCTCGCGCCATGCCTTTTCGCTGTACTCGCCATCCACCGCCATCCGCACTACCGCAATCGGCGCATGTACGCCCGCAATTGGTCGCACTGATGGAATACGTCGCCCCGTCCGCAGGATCACCTGTCCATCGACCAGTTCGCGTAAAAGCGCGTTCGGGCTGCCCACATCACCTTTATCCGGTGTGGTAATGGTCGCCGCTTTGATGCCCAGTCCGGTTTCCTTGATCCGTGCCGCCGCTTCCCGCACCACATCATTCTTGGTCGCACGGCGATTTTCGAGGGAAAGATCATAGGTTTCGAGGGTAAGAGGGAATCCAATCACGCTCGGTTCAATCACGCGCAGCGCTTCGTCGAGCAGTTCTTGCCCGGTTTGGTCGCCCTTCAGGACGATAATCGTTTTGGGAATCATCTTGGTTCTTTCTTTTGCGGAATGTTGTTTATCGCATTGTAAGGCAGTTGTAGACAGGTTTCAAATAGGGAAAGCTTATCGAATATATAGAGGTTAATTATTTATACCTGAGTATCGAGTGATTCGTTCCATTCAGAACCCATAACCCACGAAAGCGCAGATAATTTCCCGTAACCGATTTTGCAAGGCTTTTTTTCGTAGGATGTACCCGTGATTACTTAGTTGTCCTATTTACCTTACTCTTTAACCGTTTCCATCAACTGACGCAGTTTATTCGGTGTATCGCACTCCGGTAACGGGCTGTAAATCATGAGCTTCAGGTCAGGGTTTTCTGGCACCAGCAGTGTCACATGTTCAAAAACCAATGTGCCCATCACCGGATGATTCATCACCTTACGCCGGTCCATCGGTTCGAGTACATCATATTGTGTCCACCACTGCCGGAACTGTGGACTAGCCGCCTCCAAATCACGGATGAGTTCTGCGAACCACGGATCACCCACATGCCGCCCGTAATCCGACCGGAATTCTGCCAAAATCAGCCGCGCCGATTCGTCCCAATCACCCGCAAACCGGTTGCGATTGGTGTTGGTCATCACTTGCCAGATCAGGTTACGTTCCCGCACCGATAACTAGCTGAAATCTTCAAACAGGGCACAGGCCGCTGCATTCCACGCAATCCGATCCCAGCGTCGCCCCAGTACATAACAAGGAATGTCGCCGAGGTTGTCTATAAATCGTTCGATAATCGGGCTAATTTTTTCCTCAAACGGTGGATTATCAGTCGGCAGCGCTTGTTCAGCTAAAGTGAACAGATGTCGCCGTTCATCAGGTGTCAGCATCAACGCCGAGGCAAGGCTGTCCAATACATCCACCGACACATGGATGTCGCGTTCTTGTTCCAGCCATGTGTACCATGTCGTACCGATGTGGGCCAGTTGTGCCACTTCCTCGCGTCGTAAACCGGGAGTCCGGCGGCGTACACCACGCGGCAATCCGACCGCTTCCGGTGCTAACCGTGACCGTCGCGTCTTTAAGAAATCGGCTAGGGCTTGTCTACGTTCGCTATCTTGCATCTTAAACCCTCTCAGGCTGGTAGTCTTAATACCAGTATCGAGACACTCTGGTACGGGTATTCCATTGGTGCGATTCTAGTGCAGCGCTTCACTGGAAGCCACATCCAAATAGGTTATGCCCTCGCACACCCGGATTTCAAGGAGTATGAAAATGACCACGAACACACTACCGACAGCCCAAGCCGCTGGCACACTCAAATTAGGCGATCTGACCGTCAATCGTTTAGGGTATGGAGCCATGCGTTTGACCGGCCCCGGCATCTGGGGTGAACCGGCAGACCGGGAAGGCGCGAAAGCCGTGCTTAAACGTGCAGTCGAGTTAGGTGTCAACCTGATTGATACCGCTGAAACTTATGGTCCATCGGTCGCCAACCGCCTCATCGCCGAAACCCTTTTTCCTTATCCCAAAGACCTCATCATTGTCAGTAAGCTCGGTGCCAAACGCGGTGAGGATAAAAGCTGGCAGAGCGACTTTCGCCCTGAACGTATTCGCGCCACCTGCGAAACCAATCTGCAACGGCTGAAGTTGGATCATCTGGACCTCGTCCACTTCCGTCACTTTGATGCTGGCGATGTTCCCTTCGCCGAGTCTTTTGGTGCGATGGCTGATCTCCAACGTGAGGGGAAAATCCGGCATCTCGGCCTGAGCAGCGTAGGTGTCGAACAATTAGCCGAAGGCCAGTCGATTGCAACCATTGTTTCGGTGGAAAACCTCTATAACGTCTCGGATCGACATTCTGAGGCTGTTCTCGAGGCTTGCGCGGCTCAGAACATTCCCTTCTTACCTTATTTCCCGTTGGCAATGGGCAAACTCGGTCAGGCGGATGGTGTCATCGCCACCATTGCTCAAGCGCATGGCGTGAGTACCGGACAGGTCGCCATCGCGTGGCTCTTAATGCACTCACCAGTGATGCTGCCCATTCCCGGCACCAGTTCAGTCGCCCATCTGGAAGATAATATTGGTGCCGCTAGTTTGCAGCTTTCGGAAGCCGAATACAACGCGCTTAACGTTTTGGCTGCGGCCTAATTATGTTGTTCTAAAATCTCGCGTGCTGCCTCAACCACTGCCCGATGCAGTTCTGGCGGCTCAACTACGACACCATCTTTACCGAGGCCAAATACAAGCATCTTTGCCAGTTCGATTGACTCCATGTGAACATTGATCGTGAGCCAGCCCGTTTCGTCCACTGGCTCACTAATTTGGAAGCGTCCGGGTGTCAGCCGCCGAACAAAGTCGAAGCGGCTTTCGCGGATACGCAGGATAAAAGCGAATTCGGTGAGTGCCTCGGTGAATTCTTGCAGATGTGTTTGCCAATGGTTCGCCAGATTAAAGTCGCGGTCACGCTGGAAATGTTCATCCAATAAAGTGATGCTGTGGAAGCGTGAAACGCGATAGGTGCGGAATTCGCCATCGCGTTTGGCGATCAAATACCAGAAGCTGGATTTCGCGACCAAGCTGTACGGTTCGAGGATACGTTCGCCGATTGTTCCGTCATAGCTCTCGTATACGGCACGGATACAGATGTTCTCGTAAACCGCTTTCTGTAGATCATCCCAAAAGGGGACTTGCTGCGAGTCGTGCCACCACCACATCGGATCAATGTGGATGCGCTGGCGGATGAACTCAACCGAGGGTTGGTGAGCAGTCGGCAGCGCTGCCGAGAGTTTAAGCAAACTACTATCAGCCGCAGCCCCCAACCCTATATCGGCTAGAAGTTGATTGTTATTCGAGATAAACAGGCTGCGGATTTCCACCTCTTTGAGTCCGGTCAGCGTCACGCGGTAATTTTCATCCAACGCTACACCGCCACCATGCCCACCATCGGTATAAACGGGAATACCTGCTACCGACAGCGCCTCAACATCACGCAAAATCGTCCGGCGTGAAACGCCTAATTCTTCGGCTAATGTTTGAGTTGTGGTTTTCCCGCGTGTTTGTAAGTGCATGACCAGCGCCAACAAGCGATCTGCACGCATAATTTCCTCTCATTTCCCCATCATGTCGAGCGCTTGCTATGAGGCAAAAGTGAACATTTCCCGATTGTCGTATCTTGGGTGACATAAGGTGTCACCCAAAGTAGTTTATCATGCGATTAGGTTAACGACACACGAAGGAGATAAACCTATGAAAACGGAAACCGGCAAGCTCGAACTCAAAGATGGTCACATCTATTATGAGGTGGCTGGCGAGGGCGAGGCATTGGTCTTGTCTCATGCGGGTTTTGTAGACAGCGGCATGTGGGACAACCAATGGGAACCATTCGCCGAGAAGTATCGCGTCATCCGCTTCGATATGCGTGGCTTTGGTAAATCATCCAAATTGGAAGCACCCATTGTTCGCCGTGATGATCTGCACAAGCTGCTCGACCATCTCAAGGTTGAGAAAGCCCATCTGATCGGCTGCTCGATGAGTGGCGAAATCGTCATTGATTACACGCTTGAACATCCTGAACGTGTCTTATCACTCATTCCAGTATCGGCTGTTCCTAGCGGTTTCCAGATGCAGGGCAAGCCGCCAGATGAACTCATGCAAATGATGGAAGCCGCTAAAAAGGGTAATCTGGAAGGCGAGAGTGAATTGCAAATGCGTGTATGGATCGATGGGCCGTATCGCCAACCCAATCAGGTAAACGCCGCCGTACGTAAACACGCTGCCAAGATGAACAAGATTCCCGTCGAAAATGCTACTTTCATCAAAGCCGATTCGCAGCCTTTGAATCCGCTAAATCCACCAGCGGTGCAGCAGTTGGATACCATCAAAGTGCCCGTGTTCATCATCGCTGGTGCGCTTGATAATTCTGAAATTGTACGCGCAGCCGACGTGATGCAAGGGGCTGTTCCCAATGCTAAGAAGTTGATTATCAGCGAAACGGCTCACATGCCGAATATGGAAAAGCCCGCTGAGTTCAATAAAGCCGTGCTGGATTTCTTAAAAGAGGTATAGCTTCCGGCGGGTAGTCGTCTATCAGGATTACGGCGAGGCAGCATAGAATAGAGTTAACACAATCAAATGAGGGATCACCTTGCGTTATGTAACTCTATTCTTATGGTTCATGTTGGTACTCGTCTTACCTGTTGCCGCACAGGAAGGCTATCCACTGCCTGATGACTTGCAACCAATGACTGTTGAAAATGCTGCCCAGATCAAACTGTTGGCCTCTGTGGGCGGTTTGCTGCCGGGTTCTCTGAGTTTGTCACACGATGGGAAAAGGTTGATTGTTAATACATCCGCAGGGCTACAACTGTATGATCTGACCCAACCTCAACAATCGCCTATCAAATTAGCGAATGTCTCATATGCTTATTTTGGTAAGAATGATCAAATCGTTGCAAATGGACATGATATCGATGAGCATACGGGAGAACAGGTCGAATCGACTGCTGTACCTGCTTCATCTATACCGGATTCGACTAACAATACAAAAGTGAAAGTTCGAACCAAAAACGGCGAAGTCATTATTGATGTCAAAAAGGCTTCCGGTAAAACCGTATCGCTGCATATGAACAGCAGCGACTCCTTTAATGAAATTGTCTTTAGCCCCGACGAGCAATATGCTGTACTCGTCATGACCTATACAATTGACGACTATATACTTTCCAGAATGAGTTTTTGGAATATGGAGTCTGGAAAACATATTACAGATCTAGACAATCTGGATATGCTCAAGGATGTGAGCTTTCGCGGTGATGGTAAATTGATTGTCGCTACAGCCTATTATGACGGCGGGGCTGCCGATACAGTGGCGATATGGGACGGGCATACAGGCGAACGCATTGGCCCAATGGGATCAGCGGAAGGTGTCGTCTACTTTAGTCCGGATAACAAACTGATGATGATTTTCATCGGTAGACATATTGAAATGTGGACAGATCATCTACTCGGCTCGCTCGAATATCTAGGGTATTCCGGAGAGGAGGGTGGCCCACCTTTCGCCTTTAGCCCTGATGGCAAGACATTTGTAAAGACTGGTGTGAAGCAGTTGGAGTTGTGGGATGTCCCTGTTGATTCAATACCGGATGCGCCGCGTTTAGTCATACCGACGGCTGACACCATCGAGCGGCTCTATTACAGTCCTGACGGATCACTACTGATTTCAGTGGAATGGAAAAAGATTGAAGTGTGGGATGCGCGAACAGGCGCAAAATTATCCCTCTTTACATCCGCTATAGAATCATCGAGTTCCGCGCCGATATTTAGTGCAGATGGACATTTTGCACGCGCCACCATCGATGACAACATCCAGATTTGGAATGTTAAGCAAGCAAAACTGATAGGAACCTTGCCCAACCGTGCGAATTTCTCCGCTGATGGACTACGGGCAGCTTATTGGGAGGGTGGAACGGTTCATGTGCTGGATATTCGGAGTAATCAGCAAACGGATTTGAAAGTGATTGAAAATTATCTCGGCTCGGTGTTAGGCTTCAACCCCACACAACGTTTAGCAATTTTTTCGGGGCAAGATTTCGCAGCTCTTTACGATTTGCGAACAGGCCAAGAGGTGCTGCGGAAAACAGTTGACGAGACGTTCAAAAATGCTGTTTTTAATGCCGACGCGTCGTACTTTGTCACCCGCTCGAACTTGAGCACAACAGACAGAAGCAATTATCGTGCTACTATAAATCTCTGGCATACGGACGATTTTCAAGATCCGATTTCGCAGGCTGATGCCTCATATCGGGGAAGAGATCTACTGTTAAGTCCCGACGGCAAACTGCTGTCCGGCTTGGAAGGTGCGTGCGGTGATGGTGGTGGAGGCGCACACTTTATGTGGAACACGCAAACAGGCGTTGAATCATTAAACTACTACGGTGGCACCTGTGGCCCGAATTCCCAAATCTTCAGCCCCGATAGTAAATGGTTGTTAGTCGGGTGGGATGGTGAATTAGATATGCTGGATGTGAACACAATTCTGAAGGAAACCGTCTCGGATAAAAATCAAACTGCGGACGAAGACCATAGCAGGCGTTTCCTCGATTATCATGAGGCGAGGAGAAATTTCCGCAATATCGCTATAAGTGCTGACGGCACACAGGTCGCCTTTATGGAG
>JACDGI010000410.1 GCA_013821665.1 Anaerolineae bacterium | reverse complement strand
GGATGCCGGTTCAAGTAATCGCTCCACGCCCAATTCTTGCCTTGCCAGAAAAACAATTTGTACAGCGACTTCCTGCTCACATCCAGCGAAGACAAAGTGGTGTTCTTTTAACCAGTTGCGCACATGGCGTGTTAGCGTTTCGGTATGTACCGGGTATTGATTGAACTCTGGATCACACAGACCCAAGACCGTATCGGTGCCATCGTCGGCTTGAACACCGTTCGACAGAATAGCCAGCAATATTGCCTGCAATTGAGTACGTTTGCGCTCATCGGCGATGAGATGAACACGGTCGAGATAGCGGCTGACAGACTGTCCGAACCACTGCGGTTCAAAATCTTGAATGACAGTCGTAGTTGTTTCCTGTTCAAGCGATTTAGTCTGTATCTCAGCAATGACACCGCCCAGTTGCAAGGCTTCCTGAAGGAGTGGATCGCTTTCTACTTCATGTGTCAGTTGGGTTTGAATGATTTCAGAAAGCAGTGGCTCGGCGTCGGACAATTCGACATTCCAGTAGGCTGCATCCTCGGTGTCGATTTCCCCTTGTACCCTGGATTGCTTGAACAGCTCGGATGGATCCAGCAGCGTTTCATCGCGTCCAATCGCATTCAAGAGGGCTTCCTCAAATCCGCCTTCGCCTTCCGTCAGTGCATCCAGCCCCGTGAGTCCAATGTCACCGGTCAACAGTTTGGCAGCCCGCTGTTTGCGGCTCATGAGCTGTACCGCCGTTTGTTCCATTGTGCCTTCACAGAAGAGATAGTAGGTTTTGCAGTGCGGGTGGGTCTGGTTGAGGCGGTAGGATCGACCTGCTGCCTGCATCATCGTCCCTAAATTGAAGACGATCTCGTAGAAGATGAGCGTGGGGGCGAAGACCAAATCCAGACCGGTCTTAACCAACTCGGGATTGGAGATGACGATATTCGTTCCTTTTGCTACTTCGGCTTCGATGACCCCTTCACGCCGTTCGGCTTCGACGGTGTTCTTGAGGATGAAGGTGTTGGCTAGAGGAACATGCTGGCGAATCAGGCGTTCAATACGCGGCTGGATGTCGCGCGTGGCGGTCTGACGGATGTAGATGACACAGGGACGATTTTGTTCTAGCTCTGAGCGCACCAAATCAATCAGCGCCCGCTCTTTGGCAAAGATACGATCCTCACCATACGAGGGGATACTGGTGACAATATGCGGCAGCTTCTCGCCCGTAATAGGATGTTTGATATTGTGGATGACTTCGTGGGGACGGTGTGCGGCATTCGGCCAGCCCATTGCCCATTGCAGATAAGCCCCACGAAAGGTCGTGTCGCCTTCCCAACGCCGTTGAATCAAATAGTCCTTTAACTGCTGACGGGTGCGGTCATACTGCTCATAAGTGTCGGTATCCATCTCCACCGGCAGCGCAATTTCTTCATATTTCGGCAGTGCTTTACCTAGATCGCCTAAGCTGAAAAAGATGGCGTGATCCAAGACTTCGGCTACTAGCAGTGGCGAGATACCCGGTGCTTCTTCATAGGGTCGCTCGTAGGTCGATGTCCCGGTGAATGCGCCTGTTTCTTTGTCATACGAAGGACGTTCTTCGACCACCTGCTCGCGTACACCCATATCCGCTACCCAGCGCGATTCAGCACGCCCACGCTGCTTACTGTCATCCGCCGCAATGATTTGAAAGCCGCGTTCACCGCGTGTCTTACGGCTCAGGCGAGGTGATCCGCCCCAGTTGTACCGCTGACGGGTACGTGGATTGAGTGCATATTCCAGATTGAAGATGGAGGATGATCGCCCGTTGAAGGGTGTGCCGGTCATCGCTAACACTTTGTCTGACAAACCTGCGATGCGATTGAAGGCTTCGCCATTCCCGGTATCGCCGTGAGCACACTCATGGACTTCATCCCAGATGAGCATGTAGACTCGATCCGGGTAAACACGCTTAAGATACTCGTCGATCCGGTAGCGGGGATTCTTGGTTGGATATTTCTGTCCCGGCTTGGGCTGTGACCCCTTGTCGCGGGCTTCCTGCCACAGCGGTGTCTGACAGATAGAGCACAACCGTTTGCTACCTTTGAGCCAGCTTTCTGAGGCTGGACTTTCTAAGCCCTTCTTCTCCTGCATGACCGTGCAGCCGCAGGTCGGACATTTCGGGACACGCTGTTTGACCAACCGTTGCTTGGGTTCATAGCCTTCAGGAACCGGTGCATCATGCCTCCACAGCGCCACCCACTCATTGCGCCAGACCACGCCCACTTCACGACCCGCACCCAGCTTGGTCATATCGCGTTTAATCAGACCGATTTTAGCGATGCCTGATCCAGCTCGGGCAGCTTTGTCCATGAAGGCTTTGACATCTTCATGCCGGTCTAATCGTTCGACTAGGATGTTACGACTGATACTGTGTAGTTCACGTTTCCACTTCTCGATTAAATGGGGCGGAGCGACGATGAGTACCACTTGATTATCGCGGATGTGGCCGCGCAATCCTTCAACCGCACCAGATGCCATCGCAATCGCCGTCGACCCTCCCATAAGCGTTTTGCCTGTTCCCATCTGACCGACGAGCAAGATGCTGTCACGGTTCTGAAAACCGCGTGTCACGGCTGCGGTGACATGTTTCTGCGCGGTGTACATGGGGTATTTGCCTTTGAGACGGATGCGATCCAACCAGCGCCCGATGCCATTCAAGTCGAAGGTGTACATCGGCTTAAACTTCTGGTTGAGGTAGCCTGTCAGCGCCTGCTTGTTGGCGGTGATAAATCCCAGCAGCGCTTCATCGCCATCCATCTCGACCACAGTGCCGTCTTGAGCTAACAGCGTTAGGGTCGTAGTAGGCTTCAGTCGGATGGTGGTTTTCTTGATCTGTCGTTCCGGATCACCGGGAGCCGCTTCGACTTCCACGCGCGCAATCTGCTCGACATGCTGGGTTTTGCCACGAATGGCAACCCGCCCATAATCCTCGGTTTGGATGACCGCGCCATTGGCAACACCAGCAGCCAGTACCAACGCCAAGTGACCGGGACGCGGTGCCACCACCGGTTCAATTTGTTCGGGTGGATGGGGAACTTCCAGCAATCCCTGAAAACCATTGGTCTTCCATGCACCCTGTTCCTGAATCAGTCGTAAACCTTGATCTTCGTCGATGATGTCTGGTGCGAACACAAAGCGGGTCATTTGTGATGAGGCAGGCAATTTGTAAAGCGGTTCAGGCTGTACGGTCAGCAGTTGGGGATGGGCTTTGCCATCTAGGATGTTTTGGTAAAGTGTACCGGGGTTAGGTTGTGTCCCTTTGACTGCTGCCACGACAACTTGGTTATATTCACCTTGATGTTTGCCGGGGAGCGCCCAGACATCCACACGACTGCTGTTCTTCGCTAAAAACGCGGCGGCATCTTCGGTGATGTGCTGAGAGTAGATGCACCACAATGCCAGTCCACCGTCTTGCAGCCATTTCCAACTGTGCCGCAGGTAGGCGAACTCGACCCGCTTGTTCGCTTTCGCAGTCTTGTCGTGGTCATACGGAGGATTCAGCCATGCCGCCCCAAAAGCGTTGTTGGAGGCCAGCAGCCGTTCGACATCGCAGCGTACCGCCTGTGTCGGACCAAACCGTTCAATACAGGTTTGAGCGCGTTCGCCATCTAATTCATTGGCATACGGTGTGACATGCCATGCCTGCGCTGCCACGTCGAGAAACAGCCCGTCCCCGGCAAATGGGTCGAGCAGTTTTACCGCTGGTGTGGCAGGGGCAACCAGCGACAGGATGGCAGGGTGATGATGGGGTTCGATGGGTAAGTAACCCATGACCATTTTGCTCTCGGCTCGTGCCATGAGGTTGTTCCTTTCTGGAATCGAAAACAGCCGCCTGTCATCGTCTGACAAACGGCTGCAAGGAATGGAATGAAATTAAGTGGAGGCAGGGAGCGCGATGACGCCCTGTTCAATACCCCCGGTGATGAGCCGTGTCCAAGCATCAATGTCCAGATCGACAGTGAGCAGGTCAACGTCTCCGGCAGAACGGGTCTGACGAACAAGCATTGCCGTCTGTCCGGCGTGATACAGGTAGCCTGCCCACTCGTCGAACACCGGCACTTTGACCTGTTCGCTGACGTGGTACTTGAGTTTAGCGACTGCCTGTGCCTCATCCGTGCGGAGGATGAAAGTCGTGGACTTGCCGCCATAGTTGGGATTAACCAGTAGATCGTGGCAGAGGATGAGTGAGGTGAACTTGGCTTCGGGGATGTTCTGCATGTAATCGTGATACATGCCGCTGTTGCCTTCACCAGCCGTCAGTTCGACAGCAGGAGCGTCCCACGGAGTACAGTTGACAATATCCCCCTTCGACAGCTTTGCCCGGATCGCTTCCACTGCCATGCGCGGCCCGCCCATATTTACGAAGACACAGATACCATCGTGGATGGCGTAGCCAAAACAGTACACATTCCCGGTAATGCTGCCCGTCAGCTCACCCACATAGGACTGCCCGATGGCCGCCAACGTTCGTTTCTGGGGGGAAGTTGCCGTGCATAAAACGGGTATGGGTTGTGCTTTCGCCTGGACGATTGCGGTTTGCACCTCGTCCAGCGGTTCGCCATCGGATGGCAGGGATTGCGGTTTGAAAACGCGAATGCTGGGTGGTTCAACGGGTTCATCTGGTGAAACAGTCGTCTCCTCATCGGCTGGAGCCAGTTCACTGTCCGACACCCCCTCGACAGGCGGCTCATCGGTTTTATGAAAACCCTGTGCGTCCAGCACCCATGTCTCACCTGGCTGAATAGGTATGTTATCATTGAACACGGCAGACGCTTTAGGTACGAGATGAACACCCAGAATGCGTTCGGCTTCTTCATCGGAACAGGGTGCATCATCCTCGACTTGCGGGGTTGGCTCTGGCTCAATCGTCGCGTATTCAGTGATGAGCCGCTTGATTCCGTCCGGCAGCTCCCAACCCACGTAGTACCAGGCACGTCTTCTGCTGCTAAACCGCCCTCCAAACCGTTTGAGTGTTTCGCGCTGCGGATAGGTGTCGCCCAGCAGCCACCACCACGGGCGCTCCTGTGGACTGCGCTGGCTCTTCTCGGCACGAATCCCTTCGACGGCGGCTTCCTTCTCCCCCGTCGATGGTGCAACCGGACGAAACCCGGAGGGATTGAAGCCCGGACCCGAACGCCCTACAGGTTCGACATAAGCATTGTCGCGGTTATTGGGCAGTTCCAGCCACTTGTTATCGCGCCACACAAAGACTGCCGCCCGGTGATGGCAGCGCGTCACCGCTTCCGCCTGCGCCAGTTCGTCGTCGGTCACATGCAGCAGCAGATGACCGTGCCGTACTGCCGTATCGCCATCAATCTGAACGTAACGGTAAGACGCATGAGGCGATGACACATCGCGTGCCTTCGCCCCATACAATGCCAACAGAGTATCACAAGCAGCACTCGTGTAGCCGATTTTATAGGCACTCACCATCTGGTTCGTACCCGGATGTTTCACCCGCTGTGAGCCGTAGGTGTGAACTGCCAGAATGTGGTTTTCAGCCATGATGTGATCCCTTCAATGCGAACGTGACCAGGTGCGCTTCTTTCTGGCGGCTGACCATATAGTCGTAACCTGCCTTCGTGCCTTTGCTATCGCCATTCCAGATGAACATGCCTCGCGCTGAATTGTCGACCATCCAGCGGTCACGAGTGTGATAACGGTCAAACAGATAACCGCCCGCTGCCCGGTAGGTGTCGCGCTCGACCTTGACATAGCTGCCATGCTGACATCCGCCGTTGCGCGGTCTGTTCGTCACCCCGACGACCAACACTTTCGCCTTCAGCCGACGACATTCCTGTACCACTGCCATATCCACGCCTTTCGGATGGTCGCCGACGACGATGGTATGACCCAGTAGATGGGCGCGTCGCACCACTCGACGGGCATACTCCAGTGCCTCGCGGGTGGCATACCGTGACCCGGCAATCATGACCTGAAACTCCATGCGAATGTGTTCGCCCACAGCCTGCGGTGGCACGGTGGGAGCAGCATCGCTGCCAGCATCGTCCGCCGGTTTCTGTGCCATATCTGAAGCCTGAGCCAGTCGTGCCATCTGCGCCAGTTCATCTGCCTGTGTGTTTTGCGCGCGTGGAATCCAGGTCAGTGTGACTGTGTGCTGTTCCAGCAGTGTTTTTAGCTGCTGCCATAGATTGAGATTGGCGACCTGTTCGCCGCGTGCATTCTTCCAACCGCGTTGGAGCCAGTCCGATAGCCATTCGTTCACACCGCGCACGACGTAATTGGAGTCGGTAAATAGCTGCACCGCAGACCCCGACTGTTTGAGTGCTTTCAATGCTTCGACGACGGCATTGAGTTCTATCGCGTTGACCGTCGTATCTACCGTGCTGCCCTGTATGACACGCTGATGTTCGCCGCATTGGAGAACCGCTGCCCAGCCGCCAAGCCGTGTTTGTGTCACACAGCTTCCGTCCGTATGGATGATGATCGGGTTCATGATAACCTCCGTGTAATTCAAATCGTAATGTGATAAGGCGAAAAAAGAGCCGGTTCATCACCGACTGCTGCGAACTTCGCCGATGGCCTCGAAGCCGATGCCGTGATGCACAGCAACCTTCTCCAGAATTTCAACCAGAATGTAGCGGTGACAGTGCTTCGTCGTCGCGTGTGTGTCCTTGCAGTATCAGCACACAATCAGTTCATCGCTGTTCAAGGCTTCCAGAAATGCCGCTGTATTTGCCTGATAACGTTGGCGTATCAAGTCGGTGTACTGTCGGCGATACTCGTCCCAGGTGATTTCATCCCGTTTTGACTGCATCACCATTTTCCAGGTCGGCGCGAACACCGCACCCACCCCGTGCCACTCTTGACCGTCGTATTCAACACACGCTGTCCGACACGTCCCTGATAATCGATCCGCGCGGTTCCCACGCGGCAGATGTGTTTGGTTGTATCAGCCATGTATTTCACTCCTGACTGAGAATGTACGAAATGAAAGACGCTCTTACGCGCAGGTTGCCGCCCGAATGCGCCCCGGCATCTCTCTCAAGATGACCACGAGACGTTGACCCTTCCGGTAAGCAGCTTCTTGTTCCTCACTGCTTCATCCGCGACGATCTGCGCTCGATAATCTGTGTGTGGCTTGCCAAAACCCAACTTCCTGACCTCCATCGGAGAAGATGTGTCCCACATCACAGGATCGAGAGCGGTTGATACTGCGGGACATTGCGACCATCTGTAGGAGTCCGTCGGGGCACAGTGGCTCCGGGATAACTTACAGCGCGCCCTTTCGAGCTAACGCGGCCTGGCTAACGATGCATCCGTCTGATCGATAA
>JACDGI010000409.1 GCA_013821665.1 Anaerolineae bacterium | reverse complement strand
CTGGAATTACCCTAATAAAATGGAGTGTGTGAGTCTCTCCTTGTAAAATAAAGTGAATGAAGAGGAGAGCATGAGAATGATTGAAAAGAAGCAGTACAGCGACGAGTTCAAACGGGAAGCGCTACGCTTACAAGAAACGAGCGGCAAACGGGTTGCAGAAGTGGAGCGGGAATTGGGGTTGAGCCATGGGCTGCTGCGGCAATGGAAAGCACGGTTTCGGATCAATGGCGAAACGGAAAGCTTGGAATTGAATGAAGTCGAACAACTGAAAGTCGAATTGCGGCGGGTGAAACGCGAGTTGGAGATCGTCCAGCAGGAGCGCGACATCTTGAAAAAAACGGTGGGCATCTTCTCGAAGGATGTGCAGCGATGAAATACCAAGCGATTGAAGGGTGTAAGGCGGAATTTCCGATATCGCGTTTGTGTGCGGTGCTGAATGTAGCCGAGAGTGGGTATTATGAATGGTTGAATCAGGCTCCAAGCGCGCACAAGCAGGAGAACCGCGAACTCCAGCAAAGCATCTGTACGATCTGGAAACAGTATCGGGGCGTTTATGGTGCGCCACGCATTCATGCCGAATTACAGGAACAAGGGATCAATGTGGGACATAATCGGGTCGCTCGTCTGATGCGTGAAGCAGGCATTCAGGGAAAATCGACCCGAAAGCGTCGCCCACACACCACTCAAGCGGATCCAACCCATCCAGTGGCAGCCAATGTGCTAGACCGGCAGTTCACAGCTACCCACCCCAATGAAGTCTGGCTGACGGACATTACCTATATTGACACAGATGAGGGCTTTCTTTATCTGGCAGCCGTCCTGGATCTCTATTCACGCCAAATCGTCGGTATGGCGATGGCGGATCATCTGCGCACGGATTTGGTCGAAAGCGCACTGGACATGGCACTCACTCAGCGTCGTCCGCCGCGCAATTTACTGCACCATTCGGATCGTGGCAGCCAATACACCAGCATTGATTACCAAAAACGATTGAGCGCTTCCTTCATGACCGTCAGCATGAGCCGCGTCGGTAATTGTTGGGATAATGCCCCTATGGAGAGTTTCTGGGCAACGCTAAAGCGCGAATGTGCGGATGTGGTATTTGCTTCTCACTCCCAAGCCCGGGTTGAACTCTTCGGTTACATCATGGGCTTTTACAACCATCAACGTCGTCATTCGACTTTGGGTTATGTCAGTCCTTGTACTTTTGAATCCCTATCCGAGAGACTCTCCTTCACTCCACTAAATTAGGGTATTGCCAAATGGTCTATTAGATTTTGAAATGATTGTTGAAATAGCACTTAACTTGTTGCGTAAATCCGATGAAATACAAGCTTATTTACGGGATAGATTTAGATGGTTTGTTATAGATGAGTATCAAGATTTAGGTGCAAGTATGCACACCTTTACTACATTTATAGTAGATACTTTGCAGGTCAATGTACTAGCTGTTGGTGATCCTAATCAGTCAATTTATGAATCCAATCAGGTGGAGGAGAGCTATATTTCTTCACTTCAATCTAAAGAGAGTTTTTCAGAAGCTATTGAGACAACCAAATGTTATCGTTTTGGAGATCGTTTAATAGCAGCTTCACTAAGTATTATCAGAAAAAATTTAAATTATGTCGGGGCAAGTAAATATGGTGCGGGTGAGATACATTTTCACAAATTTAATACATTGGAAGACCAATGCAACTGGGTTGTATCTACATTAGTGCCGAATTTGTATCAATTGACTGACAATCCATCAAATATTGCGATTCTATATCGTCAACGTGGGGCAATTCCTAATGAAATTAGACGTTCAATCAAAGACAAGTCTATTAACCAAGATGAACTGGAATATGCGGATGAACGAAATAACGAATTGCCTGATAGTCCAATAATAAAGTGGCTCAGACAGTGCGCCGATTGGTCTCTGATGTATCATAGACAAGATACAGATTCACTTAATAAATTCCCCGAGTTATTTAATTCTTACCTATCTTTGCTCAAATCAGCAAAAGAAAAACCATCTCAAAATGACGAATTTCAACTAGAATTAGATCTCCTTAACACTTTGTCGAGCTTTTCCAAAACAGATATAAAAGCAACAGAATGGCTTGAAGAAGTATGTAGAGCTTTACGTATCCAAAATCTATTACGATTAGCAGGTAACAGAACCGGAGAACTAGAAGATCTTGATGATCTTATTACAAGACAAACCATTGGAATAAAGCTTGAGCAAATCACGCTCAAAACTGACCCTAGAAAAGTTGTACTTACAACAATGCACTCATCTAAAGGTCGCGAATTTGATTATGTAATTTTGCCAGGAACACAAAATCTAATTATGCCTTGGTCTGGTCCTGAGAATCTAGATTCTTCACGTAGACTTTTCTATGTTGCCTGTACTCGAGCGAAAAAAGCTGTTTATATAATTTATAGTAATTCAACAGAAATTCTGATGCCTTGGGGCAGAACACAAATATGTGCATTATCTCCCTTCATCAGTGATATGAAATCCACCTTATCGAGATTAGATAAATTCCCTGAACTCGTTAATTAGATATTTATTTTGTTAAAACGCCAACCCCCACAGTCACAAGAACAAAAATTCTATCATGCTTTTCTGGTTTTGATCGTTCGAATCTGGTTTCACCTTCCAAACGTTATCTTCATAAATGGCCTCAAAACACCCCTTTTTTACCTGCTCCACCTGCAATGCAGGTAAATCTTCGTAACAATTTAACCGCTTGTTACCTGTTATCACCTGTTTATCAGGCCACCCCCAACAAAAAAAACCACAGTTCATCTGCTGAACTGTGGTTTCTTCTTCTCTCTCTTCTTGGCGTTCTTTGCGCCTTGGCGGTTCAATTGCCTTTATCTTGCAGCTTGAATCTTGCGACTTGTAACTGCTCCTTACCCGTCTGTCAAAATCGCATCCACCGCATTCGCCAATTCACGCAGGTTACTCACTTTGTAAACCCCGCTGGAAGCCTGTGCATACTGGTGCATATCGCTGTCACCCGTACCCCATTCGCTTTGCGGCTCAGGACAGAACCACAGCATCCGCCTTGCATGACGCTGCATATCCGACGCAATGCCGATTTGCGGATTGTTGTAGTTGTTGCGTCCATCGCCCAGCACAATAACGGTCGTCTTACTGCCGATTTTGCTCATATGCTCTTTCTGGAAGGTCTTAAGTCCGTTGCCCAAATCGGTGCTGTAATAACCCGGTGGATTATCTTGTAGTACCTGCTGCACGGCTTCCTGTGGCTGCTTCTCCTGAAAAACCATGCTGATGTCCACGATGTCGCTGATGAAGATAAAGCTGTCGGTTTTGGCAACCACATCCTGCAATTCGTACACCAGTGTCAGCAAAAACTCGGCACAATAGCGCATCGACGTGCTGATGTCGCAGATCAACACCAAACGTGGTTTAACGTGGTGTGTATGAAACTTCATCTCAATCGGCACACCACCGTAGCGCATATTCCGCCGCATCATTTTACGTGGATCCATTTCACCCTTGTTGGATCGTCGCTGACGTAACGCAGCCCGACTCCGCAGCCGTGCCGCTAACCGTCGGATTTCGTCGCGAATAGCATCGACTTCATTCTGGTTCAAAGCCGAAAAGGGCACATCCAGCAAATCCGGTTTAGGATCAGGTTCTTTATCCGCCAGACGCTCAGCCAATGTCGCCCCTGCGAACTGCGAAATCTGCTCGGATAAGCCCTGTGCATTTTCCTGAAGCTGCTGGCGTAAATCTTCCAGCGCCTCGTCACTCATACCCATCGCTTCCAGTTCTTGCAGCAACTGCTCAATCATTTCTTGAAGCTGCTGCATACCCGCTTGGCGGTTCATGCGGCGTTCAAACCACTGGCGTTGATACATCTCACTGCCCTGATTCATACCCGCCTGATCGCCCATCTGGTCAAGCTGATCCTGACTAAAAGGCTTGCCTTCCAGCATTTGACGCAGCAAATCCTTAAGGGCTTCCATATTGCCCATCAGCGACTTTAAAGCGTCCTGCAACTTCTGTTGATCTTCGGGAGTCAAGTTGTCAGGAATATTATTCATCGGCGGTTGATTATTGCCGAAGAACAGCGGAAAGAAATATTCAAATGTGCCTTGGTCACGGGCTTCTTTGACCAGCGTTGCCCGCAGCGTCGAACGGAAGGCATCACGATTACCCGCGCCAACCGCTTGCACACCGAACATTGCGTCCTGACTTTCCGCCAGCGAAATACGTACCCCTGCGGCACGCATCGCCCGGATAAATTGCACCATACGATTGTCCATGTTGGAGATACCTCATCTAACCCAATCGGACGAAGGTTTTTGATGACTGCTCATATCGATAGTAGCGCACATGGGGTCAAAACGAAAACTAGATAAAGAGGCAGTATGCAAGGGGTAGTACCTGTTAGCACCACCCCTCATAAAGCAGAATATACGATCAGTTTTGGCGACCATCTGTCACCGCCACGGGGATTTCCCCGATTTCCGGCGGTAGTATGTTGATAGCGTCCCCTGCATCTAAAAGAGTTGGATCAGGCGTATGCAGACCATATCTGTCGAAGAAAGCACGTATCTCGTCGGATAAGATTTCGTTTTTCTCCAAGAGCAAATTCACGAGTGCGTCCATGATGTCCTTGCGTTCGCGCATCGCCGTGCGGCATTCTGTGAAAATCTTCTGGAACTCTTCTTCCATAGCCTTTGCCATTTCTGGCGATGGAGCAGAGGTACCGCCTTCTCCAGTGATTGTGATATCCTGTGCGCGACCAAGCGCACCACCTAACGGGCCTAACATTCCTGCCATCGCCATCTGCCATAGAATGCCACGTATCGTATTGAAATCCGAATAAACACCAACAGTCTGCTCATTCAGCCCGCAGAATTCTACTTCACCAGCTTTACCCGCCACGGATACTTTCATCCGATTTTCAAGTTTAGTGATGGTCTGCATACCCTGATATACATCTTGGGCGGGATAGTGTGAGACATGACCAAAAAACTCGCCCTGCCGAATAATCGTGATGCGTGCAATGCGGTGATGGGGCATAAACAAACGTACAGCCAGCGCATGTCCCGCTTCATGATAGGCTAAGCGTCGTTTAGCCTCTGGCGACATATTCTTGATTGGTGAACGAATACCCATTTCATGTTCGGGCTGTGCCATACGGAAATCTTCATAGGTGATATAAGCGCGTCCTGCAAAGAGCGCATAACGCAGCGACTCGTTCAACAGATATTTGATGTCAGCGGGTGTATAGCCCGGTGTCTCGGTCGCCAATATTGCTGGAACCATAGTGTCGTCGTGCGCCATCTTCAACAAATAATAGGCGAAAATCTCAACGCGTCCTTGCATATCCGGCGGATCAACACGCAATTTTTTGTCGAAACGACCGGGGCGTAGAAGTGCTGGATCGAGTGATGAGACACGGTTGGTAGCACCAATCACCAGCACACGACGTTCGGGTTTCGGTACTTTCCGATGCAAGACCAGCTTGTAAAAGCGAGCCCGCAGCGAGGCACGCCAGCCGTGTTCTGAGCTAAAGCCATCCATCTGCACCAATAGAGTGCTGAGCAAACCCATTTCGCCGCCCATACCACCCATCGGATTACCACCGCCGGGGCCTCGCCCACCCGTGCTGCTCACGCCACCGCGCGAACCCACCGTATCAATTTCGTCAAGGAAAATGACGGCTGCCCCATACATTTTGGCGGCTTTCCGCGCCTTACCAAACATATTGATGACCTTCAGTGAGCTAGTTCCCATGAACATGCCTTGAAGCGACGAGGTATCAACATAATAAAAGGGCACACCGGCTTCGGTGCTGATGGCCTTCGCTAACCACGTCTTGCCTGTGCCGGGAGGGCCTTCCAACAAAACACCGGTCAATGGCTCGCCACCGGCATCTTCAAAGGTTTTTACACCACGCAGTAAAGTCACGACTTGCCGCGCCTGTTCCAAAAGTTCGGGCTGCCCTTTGTAGTCCGCAAAGCTCACGCCTTCCGTACCGGGCATGATTTCGTAAGTACGCGATTTACTCAGGAACCAGAAGATGGCGACGAACTGCAAGACGATGGTCATCATGAAGATGCCGACTGACAGGGTTACGCCCAACACCGTCAGCAGCAGCCGCATGACACTGGGGACGACTAGGCCAATAATGAATATGGTTAATACGGTTTTCCATATCCAACCGCTGCGTAGGAAACGGCTGACACGGTTGGAAAGCCGGTTATGACGATCAACCAGCGTATCTTCGTCTTCCCAATTCCACTGGCCCTTCGTGTTCATAAAGGGCTGGTTAGGTGCGTTTTTAACGTTCGTCATGCGCTTTTGCCCCGGTAATCGTTTCTATTTGCTTATAGGGATTTAGGTCAACTTTAGGCGTATAGAAGCCGTATTGATCGAAAAATGCTTCGACTTCGTTGGCGAACATTTCTTTCTTTTCTAGGATAAGTTTGATCAGTGCTTCTCCCATATCTTTATTGATACGAAATGATAGTCGAACTTCTTCTAATACCGAGCGGAAAGTGTTTTCCATTTCTTCGGACATTTCAGGTGTGTAATTCGTTCCACTCAGATTTGCGCCTAAAGGCCCGAACATTCCTGCATGAGCCATCCGGTAAAGAACGGCGCGAACCTGTCCAAAATCACTACCGCCGCCCCAACCTGTACCCACACCTAAGCTCTGGGCCTCATGACCAACAAACTCCAATTCACCCGCGCGTCCACCAACGGAAACACGCAGATCATTCATTAAATCGTCATAGGTGCTGACGGCAACAAACTCTTCGTTCGCAGGATACATTTTCACATAACCATGTGCGCCGCCCTGTGCAATGATTGTAATACGTGCAATCCGATAATTCGGTCGGAAAATTCGGACGGCAAGAGCATGTCCGACTTCATGGGCGGCCAAGCGATATTCGTCTTCGGGAGCCAAGTTCTTAATGGGCTGGCGCAGGCCGTATTCATGTTCAGGTTGCGCCTGTCGAATGTCGTTCATAGTGACGTAATCGCGCTCGTCAAACATAGCGAAACGCAATGCTTCATTGATGAGATGCTTAATGTCGGCTGGCGTATATAGGGGCGTTTCAGACGCAAGAACCAGCGAATCGAGGGTCTCATCATGCTTGAACTTTGTCAGATAATAATCAAAAATGTCACGGCGGCCTTCCAAATCCGGCGCATCCACGCGAATCTTCTTATCAAAACGTCCGGCGCGCAGCAGCGCAGGATCAAGCGCTTGCATACGATTGGTCGCCCCAATCGTCAACACACGGCGTGTCGGCTTGGGCAGCTTGCGCCTCAAGAT
>JACDGI010000408.1:3539-7371 GCA_013821665.1 Anaerolineae bacterium | reverse complement strand
AGCGAACCCGTATTACAATTCATGCTCGTCAATGCCATTCTCGGCCTCAGTGTTTATCTAACACTCTATACCGGCATGTTCTCACTGGCGAATGCGGGCTTTATGGCTGTTGGTGCTTATACAGGCGTGATCGTCACCCAGAATTTACAACTGCCACTAGGGATGGGGTTGATTGCCGGAATGCTGCTGGCGGGAGTTATCGCCATACCGATTGGCCTACCTGTTTTGAGGCTGCGCGATATTTATCTGGCTATCGCGACCATCGGTTTCGGTGAGGTGGTTCGTATTGTGATTTTGAATTTTGACACCTTGATGACCACATTGACCGGACATCCCGTTACCTTGACGCAGGGTGCGCTTGGCATCAGCGGCATTCCGAAAATCACACAAACTTGGCACCTCATTCTTTTTCTGATTGTCGCAGCCTATATTATTGCTCGTTTGCATCGTTCTCGCTTTGGTCGGGCAATGGCCGCCATTCGGCAGGACGAACAGGCTGCTGCCAATATGGGAATTGATGTGGTCTACACGAAGAATGTGGTTTTTATACTCAGTGCCGTACTTGCGGCGGCAGCAGGGGTATTAAAAGCACATTTGACCCGTACAATCGATCCGAGTGACTACAACTTTAACGCGGCTGTCGAAATATTAACCTTCGCGGTTTTGGGTGGGACAACGACACTTATTGGCCCAATTGTGGGTGGATTTGTCCTGACTGCCTTACCTGAAATGTTGCGTGCATTGAAAGATTACCGGACGATTGTTAATGGAGTTATCTTGCTCGCCGTTATTATCTATTTGCCGGGGGGATTGGCAAATCCGGTTGTCTGGTCAAAATTGATTAACCGCCTTCGGGGTTTTCGTAAACCAGTCGCTAAAAGTGATCCCAATCTGCAATGATGAAAAATAATCTGCCCTTAAAAAATTAAACGATGCTCGAACTCAATCATGTTTCCCGTTCCTTCGGTGGTTTACAGGCGCTCAAAGATGTCAGTCTGAGCGTGCCTGATCATCAAATTATTGGATTGATCGGGCCGAACGGTGCTGGCAAAACCACACTCATCAATATTATAAGTGGCCTTGACCATCCAACCAGCGGCTCAATCCGATTTAAGGATCAAGACATACATAATCTTGCTCCTCACCAGATTGCGCGCCTAGGTATAGCCCGCACCTATCAAAATATTCGCTTGTTTGGAGAGATGACTGCCTTAGAAAATCTGTTGATTAGCCAGCATCGACGTGGGAAAGCCTCGATATTAGATACATTGATTTTTTCCCCGCGCTACCGTAAAGAAGAGCATGATTTACGCGAAAACGCGATCAATTGGCTTAAGCGTTTTGATCTGGCTGATGCACTGGACAACCGTGCCGTGAGCTTACCTTACGGTGATCAGCGCCGTTTGGAAATGGCACGCGCCTTAGCGACCCAACCAGCTTTGATGTTATTGGATGAACCGGCTGCCGGCATGAATCCCGTTGAGACCCATAAACTCGGTGAGCAAATCATTCGTTTAAAGGCCGAAGGGATGACGGTGTTAGTCATCGAACATGATATGTCACTCATTCATCAAATTTGTGATGCTATTTATGTCTTGAGTTTTGGTCAGATTATCGCTCATGGTACTCCGGAAGAAATTAAAAATAGTCCGGTTGTAATCGAGGCTTATTTGGGGCAGGACGATCATGGCGCTGCTTGAAATCCATGATTTGCATACCAGTTATGGTGCAATCAAAGCACTGCGGGGCATATCTTTCAAGGTCGAAGCCGGTCAGGTCGTTAGCCTAATCGGTGCGAACGGTGCTGGAAAAACCACGACGCTTAACAGTATCAGCGGCATACTGAAACCTTCGCAGGGCCAAATCTTATTTGACGGTCAGAATATAACCAAATGGCGAAGTGACCGGATTACCCGCCTTGGCTTAGTACAAGTGCCGGAAGGCCGACAAATCGTTGCGACGATGACAGTGTTGGAGAATTTACAATTAGGGGCTTATCCGCGTAATGATAATAGAGTAATCGCAGAGGATTTGGAAAATATTTTCACGCGTTTCAGCCGCTTACGAGAACGACGTGATCAAAAGGCGGGTTCTTTGAGTGGCGGAGAACAGCAAATGTTAGCAGTAGGTCGTGCGTTGATGACACGACCGCGCCTGTTGATGTTGGATGAACCCAGCATGGGATTAGCGCCAATGTTGATTAACGAAGTGTTCAAAATTATTAGCGATATTAAAGCACAGGGTATTCCCATATTGCTCGTAGAGCAGAATGCTCGTAAAGCCTTGCAAATCGCTAATTATGCTTATGTTCTTGAACGAGGCACTATCCTTTATGAAGGTGAAGCCGCCAAACTCCAGCAAGATCCGCGAATTATTTCCGCATATCTGGGTTGACGTGACTACCGAATATCAGTTATGAATAAATTCGATACCAGCCTTGACGCAGGTTTGAAAACTCGAACCGTTTTTGCTTGACATTTGTGAACTTTTGTTCTATAATAGAACAGGAAAAGGAATTATTTTGGAGAACGCCCTATGTCATCTACTGCCTATCACCGACTACATAAAATGAGGACAACGATGGCAATGATGGCGGCGATATGCACAAATTGCATGGCGGCGGCATTGAGCGTGGCATCCGCTGCATTTGTGTCATTTCAGTGGCAGTAGCTGAGCCTCCCGCCAGACAAAAATGACAACTCGGCGCTTTGCTCCCTCATATCCGCTGCACACTTCGGCGAGAATACTGCAATTTATGCAGCAATTGCAGTAACATTTGCAACATTTGCATCAAAAACTTATCCATAACTCAGGTTACCGAGTTGTTATTTGCCTTTGCGTGGGCGTGCGCTGCTCTGTCGCACGACGAGATTTGGCTCAAGGATAACGTGGTGATCAATTGGCCGCTGATGACTAATTTCTGCCAACAATAGATCGACAACCTTATTAGCCACCAGCGCAATCGGTTGGGCAACAGATGTCATGTCGATTAATTCGGCTACCGGCGTATCATCATATCCCGTCAGCGAAATATCAGTACCAATTTCGAGCCCTAACGACTCAATATAACGCTTCGCGCCGAACGCCATCACATCGTTTGCGCAAGCAATCGCCGTCGGTCTTGGCTTTGTCGAGAGGATCATTTCGGCAGCTTGTGATGCACTTTGCATCGTATTCGGAGAATGTGCGATCCAATTTTCACGAATGGGTAGATTAGCGGCTTGCATCGTCTCCAAATAACCCTGCATCCGCAAATCGCCGATGCGGAAGCCTTCAGGCCATGAGATAAAACCGATCCGTTCGTGTCCCTTAGAAATGAGATGTTCGATGGCGAGTTGAATGCCCCGTTTCCCATCGACATCTACATAGGGGAAAGAAATCTCACCGTTTGCCTTACCATAGGTCGCAAATGGCACTTGCCGTTCCAACAAGTGTTTGACCCGTGTGTCACCGTAAGTCACATCAGAAACGACGAAGCCATCTACACGGTTGGTGTTGATAAGATCATCATATGGCTTGATTCCGTTCTCACTGGGTTGGGTAAAAGTGAGGATATGGTAGCCGTGTGCTTCAGCCGATTGCGCTAATTCATAAAGGAATAAGTCGAGCAGTGGATTACGTCTGATCGGATCTTCCGCCACATGCCACGCGTATCCTATCATACGGGTTTCGTTCGTTTTTAAATTGCGTGCAACTGTATTCGGGTGATAGTCGAGTTCACGAATAGCATTACGAACGCGCTGCCGGGTGGCTGGCTTCGTCAGTGGATTATTGTTGATAACATACGATACCGTTGTAACTGAAACTTCAGCATAAGCAGCCACATCACGAA
>JACDGI010000408.1:380-3529 GCA_013821665.1 Anaerolineae bacterium | reverse complement strand
CACGAATAGTGATATTGAGTTGATAGCCCAAATCCTTGGCGGCTGCCATTACGCTGGCACGCACTTCATCATCCTCATTTGCGATACCAGCAAGTATTTGATAGGCAGCGTGCATGGGCACATTTGCCCGCTCTGCCACATCTTTTAAGGTTGCCATGAAACATATACCTTTAATGGGTACTTTGGCAAAGAGAGGGAATACTCTCCTGCATGGTTTAGCTGCGTCACCAACAAACCCAAACCATCAATTATGAACATCTCTATGGCGCAATCAAATAAAGCTGTATAGCCAGTGTTGATTATAACGCCTGTCTTAAAGTGTGGTTAGCCCTTAACGGCTCCCACTGAAAGCCCTTGCTGTAAGTTCCGCTGGAGGATAATGGCTATCAGTAATGGTGGTAGCAAAGCAAGGAACGATGCTGCCATTTGTATATTGAGTCCTGCGGGTACAGATTTGACGTTCAGCATGTAAAACAAACGCACAGTAATCGGCTGAATGTCAGGATTGGGAAGTACTAATAGGGGCAGCAAGAAATCTTTCCAGAGCGCCAAGAAGCCAACAATCGTTAGGACAGCCAAAATCGAACGTGACAACGGTAATGTAATTGACCAGAATATCCGAAGCGGTGTCGCCCCATCGACTTTAGCTGCGTCATACAATTCACTTGGAATACTTTCGAAGAAAGTTTTCATCAGAAATATGCCGAAGGCGTTGACAGAGTAAGGCAGCCATAACCCTGCATAGCTGTTAAGTAAGCTGACATTGATTATCGGTACTTTCACAATTGTTGTGTAAAGCGGAATGAGATAGGCAATGCTGGGAATCATCAGGGTAACTAAAAAGCCCCACATGATAAAGCGTCCGCCGACAGGTTTCAGCCGAGCAAGACTGTATGCAGCTAGTGTCGTGACGGTTAATTGGCAGATAAGTCCGCCAACTACAATAATGAGCGAGTTCCCGAATAAACGCAGAAAATTATATTTGTTCCAGACATCTGTGTAATTCGTCCACTGCGGATTCGCGGGGAAGATTTGCAATCCACCCTTATAAATCTCAGTGCTTGATTTAAGCCCCGATGTGAAGGCAAAGATAAAAGGGAAAGCAACGGTAACTGCTGTAATCGCAAGAATTACAAAAAACAAGATATAAATCAGACGACCCATGAACGTTCGCCGTTCAAGGTTTGTCATAATGCCTCTATCCCAAGAGTTCATAATTTGATCCTTTTAACTATCGGTATTTCGAGAAATTCTCAAATACACGATTGAAAATATGCTCAGGATAATGATGAGCGACATGCTCCACGCCGAGGCGAGGCCAAAATCATTATCAAGGAATGCTTTGCGGTAAATAACGAGTACGGGTGTGAGCGTCGAGTTAGCAGGGCCGCCTTGCGTTAATAAGAACGGTTCTGTAAAGATTTGGACAACCGCGATGACTTGCAGCACAAATGTAATAATCATCGTGGGATAAAGATGCGGAAGTGTGACGGCGCGAATACGTACAAATGGCGATGCACCTTCAATTTCGGCAGCTTCGTAATATTCAGTTGGAATATCTTGAATAGCTGCTAGATAAATGAGCAGTGTGCTTCCGAAATTCGCCCATGTTAAAAGTAAGATGATCGCTGGTTTGACCAATCGCGTATCTTGTAACCAAGATTGTGCATGTCCGCCGATTTGCACAATGAAGGCATTTAAAACCCCATTATCGGCTGAATAAATGAGCCGCCAAATGAGGATAGAAATCGTAATAGGAATAACGGTTGGCAAGAAATAAACAAGTCGAAAAAATGCTTTTGCCCGTCGCATTTCATTAATCATAATGGCGATAGCAATCGGGATGACAAACCCCATCGCGATGCTTAAGAGAGCGAAAGTGATGCTGTTTATCCACGCTGTTTTAAAAGTAGGATCAATGAGCATCCGGTTGAAATTACTCCAACCGACCCATGTGGATGGCCCGTTCAGACTGACCTTTTGGAAACTAAAGATAAATGTCTGGATTATGGGGTACCACGCAAACAGACCAAAGACCAACAGCGCAGGTAATAGAAACAAGTAAGCGGAAATTTGCTCTGACCAACGAAATCTTTTTTTAGTCTTTGTTCGAGATTCGGTCGCGAGACCTTGGACTGGCTCAACCGTAACGGTCATAATAAGTGAAAGCCCTTTGTTAATTAATGCTTTCAAAAAAGGTGGACAGGATTACTGATGTTAATCCTGCCCACAAGTGTACGAACTAATTACTTGTTTGACATTGAATCGAGTGAAGTGGTTTGCAGTGTGTTAGCGGCATCTTGCAATGCAGTTGCGGGATCAGCAGATTGGTCTGTGATAATCGCGCTTACGACTGCACCGACTGCGGTGTAATACTCTTGACCTGCTGGTGCGGGTTCAACCTGCAACTTGGCCTTGCCTGTTGAAATTGCATCAAGGAATGATGAGTAATTGTCATAAGGCAGTGTGTAGAATGGCTTTTCATAAGCGGTACGGGCTGCTTGGTAGTCGCCGATGTACAGCGGAAGGGCAGGGCCGCCAACCGCAGGATTGTCTTCGGCTTTTTGGGCATCCAAACCATTCTTGATTTCAGACGGATCCAGCAAGCGCCACAGTTCAAAGTAGGTTGCGGCTTCTTTCTGGTCGTCGGTCGCGGTTGCGCTGACGAGGTACATATCGCCACCGGTCAAGGTCGCAATGCCACCGGGGCCAGCAGGCAAGGGAGCGAAACCAATGTTGTTCATATCAGTATCGCGATAAGTTGTCTTAATCCAGCGGTATTGATCGCCGGCCATCATGACCATTGCAGCTTTGTCGGTTGCCAGTTCAGTGCCATTGCCACCCCAATCCAGAGTGTCACGTGGGAGAACGTCATCCGTCCAACGTAGATCCTTCACCAGTTGGAGAGCGTCAACCAACGGCCCCTTGCCAAAGCCCGCAGTGTATTTGCCATCGGCACCCTTCGAGATAATGTCCGAGGGCTTCTCACCAAAGGTGTAGCCAAGCACAGTGAAGTGCCAGCCAGTAGCAGCGCTACCGTCAGTAATCATCGAGAAGCCGACGACTCCTGCATCACGGTTAGTCAATTTCTTTGCCATTGTACGCAGTTCGTCCCACGTTGCAGGGGGTTTATCGAAGCCAGCATCTTT
>JACDGI010000408.1:0-370 GCA_013821665.1 Anaerolineae bacterium | reverse complement strand
GCATCTTTTAGCATCTTGATATTGTAGCCGAGACCCATACCGTATGCGTTGTAGGGAATACCGTAGATCTTATTGTCCTTGGTCGCCAAATTGATGATGTCGGTATTAAAAACATCGCGCAGTTTGTTGGCATCAAATATTGAAGTGATGTCGCCAGCAACGCCACTGTCGATATATTTCATCGGATCAGTCATATACACTTGGAACATTGTGGGTACTTGGTTACCCGCTACCAATGCTGCGAATGAATCGACCGCATAAGTGTATTCGAGGCCTTGAACGGTCACATTGGGGTAGAGTGCTTGGAAACGGTTCGCTTGGTCAATCCATGCTTGGTGAGCAGCAGTGTCCGTTTCGGGGGGCATATTGG
>JACDGI010000407.1 GCA_013821665.1 Anaerolineae bacterium | reverse complement strand
GTGCGTCCGGTGACAAGCGAGCGAAGTTGGTCCGGTGCCATGAAGGCCCAGACGACAAGCGCAAGAATGCCTAAGGCCAAACCGCCCCATCCGACCACGCTAAAGGTGGCTTGCGTGAGTGCTACCACGATGGCGATGATGAAGCCGATGGCAGCCAAAATCAGCATGTAATAGGGCGGGATAAAGGGTTCTTGTTCGGTTAGATTTGGGTTGGGTGACTCTACGGTCATGATCTCCACCGCCTTACTTCTACAATCCGCGTCGTAATGAACAGCGCGGCGACAATCATAAATACAAAATACAGAACATCTTCGGCACGGATGACACCATTGAGCATGGTGGCATCATAATGTGATTGGAAGCCGAGTTCACGGATGAATGTACCTAAGCCGGGGTTCACGTTGGGCAGGTTGCCGATGGCTCCGGCAGCGACTTCCGCCAGATACAGCACCAGTACTGATGCCGCGCCGAGGAAAGCGGCTACGACTTGATCTTCGGTGACGGCTGACCAGATGAGCGTGACGGCCAGCGCCGCGCCACCATACAACCATGCGCCGAAGTACATGCCGAACGCACGTCCAGTATCGGGGATGCCGACCATCGTTAGGACGATGTAGTAGATGCCGGTCAGCAGCAGGATGACGGTGTAATAAGCCCAGACAGCGAGGAACTTACCGATGATGAATTGTGCCTCGGTGATGGGCATGGTCATCAGCACTTCGAGTGTGCCTTCGCGGGCTTCTTCTGAGAGCAGACGCATAGTCAGCAGTGGCGCGACCAAGAACAGCAGGAAGGTCAGCACGCTTGGAATATAGTTGACCTGATCAGCAGGCGCTTGCTGGTTGGCCTGATTCAGACTGTTGGTGAACAGCAGCCCGAAGAATAGCAGCAGGGCAAAGGCGATGGCATAGGCCACTGGCGAACGGAAATATAAACCGAGTTCGCGCTTAAAAACGGCAAATATCTGCCTCATGACACAACCTCACTCTCGTTTTCGCTCTCCACTTCAGGAGCAGCGATGTGTTCTTGTTCTTCATCTTGGCGACGTGTGACTTCGAGGAAGATTTCTTCCAAGTTGACAGCCAACGGACGCAGTTCGATCAGATCCCAACCTTTGGCAATCACCGCACGGGCAATCGCCGGACGCGGATCAGTGCGTGGGTTGACGGGTTCAGCGATGATGCCATCGTTGGTACCGCTGATGGCGGCAGTGGCAACTTCTGGCAAACCTTGAATAGTGGGCAAGGCTTCGGACGGTGGCACGTTCAAGCGCAGCAGGACACGCCCACCGCGTTCGAGGTTGGCACGCAGTTCGCTGGGTGAGCCTTCCGCCGTAATCTGCCCGTGGTTGACAATGATGATATTGTCGCAAACTTGCTCGGCTTCCGAGAGGATATGTGTGCTAAAGAGCAATGTATGGTTCTTTCCCAGATCACGGATGACCTCACGCAGTTCCAGCACCTGAAACGGATCGAGGCCGATGGTCGGCTCGTCGAGGATCAGCACTTCGGGATCGTGGAGCAGGGCTTGCGCCAAACCCACACGCTGTCGCATACCTTTTGACAGGGTGCGGATGCGGCTTCCCGACCGATCTTTCAAGCCAACGCGCTCCAAAACCTCCATCGATTTATCACGTCGTTTGCTAATCCCACGTATTTCTCCCATATACATGAGATAGGCCAACGCCGTCATATCGCGATACAGCGGAACACTTTCCGGCAGATACCCAACGCGCTTGCGGACTTCCATGCTCTGATCGAACACATCAAATCCCGCAACAATCGCATGACCAGATGTTGGCGGGAGGAAACCCGTCAGCATCCGCATGGTGGTGGTCTTACCAGCGCCGTTCGGCCCCAGAAAGCCCGTCACCTGGCCGGGATGAGCGGTAAAGGAGATGCCCTTTACTGCCGTCACCTGACCATATTTCTTCACTAAATCGTGTACTTCTATCATGACCTACACTTCTTTCCCAAACAGCAAATGTGATTAGGGTTTAACAGCCAACGTTCGAGCCTAACGCCATCAGATGAGAACAGTCTCAGTATTTGATGAAAAGCATTTCATAAAAATATTCATCTGTAGCGAAAGGCTAAATCGACGCGGCATTATAGGCTGTGGCCTAGGAAATTGCCAGAATTTCTAGTGGGTTACTCATGGATGAAGCGATACAATTTGCATAATTCGTATTCAAACCAAATGGTGTTATCTAAATTAAGCAGTTAACTATCCTTAACCGCGCCCCATTTCCTATTTTGTTGATTTTATTTTGTGCAATCTTGGGGGGTATGATGCCAGAGTCCGTACACGCTCAAGCGGATTTTGATGAATGTGCAGAACCGGGGCCAATCATTGAACGTGCCTCCTCCGAGATGCGTTGGAGTCCCGATGGCAAGTGGTTAGCGATGGCAACCGATGCCATTAAAGACGTGGAGGAAGGTTGCTATACCGATACGAAACTCGAAGTTTATGATGGGACAACCAGCCAAGTGATTTTTGCATATCCAAACGATGATATTGTGATTGCAGGGTTGGCATGGAGTCCTGATGGCAGCCGATTAGTAACTAGCGATTTGGCAGGTATTGTCCAAATATGGGATACCGCTGATTGGAAGTTTGTGGGGAGTTATTCAATTTCAAAATGGGGATTGATCGAAGCCACATGGCATCCTCATCAGAAGCGTCTTGCCGTTGCTGGCTACGACGGCATCATTTATGTTTTGAATCCTGATAACGGTCAAGTTATTCAGCAGGTGAGTATTGGTCAAGAGAATCCGACTGATGGGAATATCCCGATTGGTTACTTAGAATGGAGTCCTGACGGAACCAAAGTCGGTGTCGGACGTGTTGACAATAGCTTACTCATCCTCGACGCGATAAATTTAGAGGTTATCGGAACACTGCTGCCCAGTAAGAATATGAATCCTCTCGCTGTTGATGGGCGTTGGAGTCCAGATAGCAAACTCATCGCCGTTCAGTATCACAATAGTTATGATGCAGAGCTTTGGGATGTCCAAACCGGTAAGAAACTTCTGACATTAACAGGGCATACCAGTTATCTCAATGGCAGGGCTTGGAGTCCATCCGGCAAACTCATTGCCACAACCAGTATGGATAAGACCGTGCGTATTTGGGACGTAGCAACGGGACAACAGCAGAAGGTTATTGCTGGACCAAACGACATCGACCAAACACTGCATATTGATTGGAGTATCGACGGCAAAATTGCTTATGGTTACAGTATTAAGAAGGGGATCGAGCCGCCTCCGATTATTCCACAGATCATTGTGATTCCTGATTCCGTGAAGTGACATTCATCAAAAAAGGCGCAGCTTTTGCCACGCTCTTCAAATGAAAACATTAAATGGCATTGCCACATAATCGCCTAGCAACCGGAGGAATAGGAATAGATGCTTTCGCTATAATTGTATCCGTGGATAAACAAGGATATTTCTTATGAAACTCTCGAAAGCTCCTCGACTGATTATTCTTCTGCTGACTTTCGTTGTTATCATGTCTTTTGCCTCCCAAACGGTGATGGCGCAAGCAGAAGGAATAATAGCAACTGCATGGAGTCCAGATGGGAGCAAAATCGCTGTCAGCGGTGTTAGCGGCTTATTGCAAATCCGTGATATTTATAATCAACCCATCCGTACATTGACCGGGTTGAGTAGCAGTATCTGGGCAGTTGATTGGAGTCCAGATAGTACGAAAATTGTAACCGGTAGTGATGATGGTCAAGTCATCGTTTGGAACATTGCCACCGGACAACAACTAGGCTCGCTCATAGGACTAGGGAATTATGTACAAGATGTAGATTGGAGTCCCGATGGTAGTAAAATTTTGGCTACAGGTGAGAATTCCGACACGCTATTTGTGTGGAATGCCTCAACGTTCCAACAACTCGCAAGTATCAATGCGGGGAATTGTTATAGTGCTGAATGGAGTCCAGATAGTACAAAAATTGTTGCCGGAAATGGAATTGGATACGTCAATATTTTCTCGGCAAGTTTAGGAAATCCGATAACAAGTTATTCTGTGGACGGAGGTGTGGAACCTGTAAGCTGGAGTTCCGATGGAACCAAAATTGCAGGAGGTGTTTCTGACATCGTTAACAATACGTATAAAATTGTAATCTGGGACTACAGCACTGGAACCGTTAGTGCAACTTATTCAGGGCATACAGACCAAGTCAGTGGAGTAGAATTTAGTCCTAATGGGCAGCAGATTGCGAGTGCCAGTTACGATGGTACTGTACGCGTTTGGAATG
This sequence comes from Anaerolineae bacterium, assembly GCA_013821665.1. Classification (GTDB taxonomy): domain Bacteria; phylum Chloroflexota; class Anaerolineae; order Aggregatilineales; family Phototrophicaceae; genus CFX2. Next base: position 3,123 of record JACDGI010000407.1, on the reverse strand, counting down.
TTGCAACAGGTCTGCAAATTGGGAGTTTTACCAAGCCACAATCTTTCACTACTTCTATAGCATGGAGTCCCGATAGCAGTCAATTGGCCTTCGGTGGCACCGACGCGACACTTGAAATAGTAGCGGCTCCGGTGGAGCCTATGCCAACACCCACCCATACTCCAACTGCGACCAATACACCCTAGTAATATCAATATGGATACGAGGCCAATTTTCACCTTTGTAGGTTTGAAAACTCGAACGATTTTTGCTTGACTGTTACGAATTTATGTTCTAAAATAGAAGAGGAAATAATGCTATTGGGAGAACGCCGCATGTCATCGACTGCCCACATATCACCACTTAAAATGATAAGCAACGTGAGCAGCGGCAGACCCTATTGCACGGCGGTGGCAGCAGCCGAGCCATCCGCCGCATTTGTGTCATTTCGGTGGCAATAGCCGAGCCACCCGCCGACACAAAATGTTCATTCGGCAGTTTCTCCCGTGCTTCCCGCCGACAATTCGGCGGACAGTGTGCAAAATGTGCAGCAAATTCTGCACATTTCGCATAATTTGCTGCATAAACCCCTATCCATCTCGTGAATCAAAAAGGCGCAGCTTGTGCCACGCCCTCATAGGGTTTATGGAATTTCGGTTGATGAATTGCCGTTAAGGCAGAGATTCTAGGCTGCGGGTTCGCTGTATTTTCGGGAAACCAGTTTGGGATTGAGTTTGGCGAAGGCCGCTTCATATTTCTTATTGCGAAAGGTGAATTTCTTGCCATCAATTGAACGGAAGGCTAAGTCATCCTTGCCGACCAGCTTTGCGGCTGCGAAATAAAATATGATGCCTGCCGCCATAATCGCTATAAAAACGGTACGAGGAACCCCTGTAAAAGCCGTACTGCCTAAAGCGGCAACTAGACCGATGCCGCCAAGGATCACAGGCGCACAACCCACCCCAATCACAACCCCATTAATGACACCTTCTTGCTTAAGTTCTTTCTCGCAGTCTTTGCAAACACCTACTCTGAACGAAAGATCACGATAGGTATCAGTGGTTTTGAAACGTCCAGTTATGCTGAAGCTGGTCTTTGAGTCGATCTTATCCGCTTGGCTGATGCGCCAATTCAGTTCGGCAGGTTTAGCGGCACAGTTCGCACACAAGTTAGGCAGTTGATACTCCACATTGATACGGCGATCCTTCATAGTCATAGGTAAACTCGCTTGGTAATAACAGCTTATATACTTCGATTATATGTTTGCTGTTATCAAGCGAATCTTAAGAAATAAAAAGGCGCAGCTTTCGCCACGCCCTGATAGGGTTTATGGAATTTCAGTTGATGGGTCACCATTTAGGCAGTGGTTCTAGGCTGCGGGTTCGCTGTATTTTCGCTTTACTAAGTTAGGGTTCAACTTGGCGAAGGCCGCTTCGTATTTCTTGTTGCGGAAGGTAAATTTCTTGCCATCTCTTGAGCGTTTGCCTAAATCTTTTTTGACGACCAGCAACATGCCTGCCAATAAAAATATAAGGCCACCCGCCATCGCGACCACATAGACCAAATAGGGAACACCTGCGGGAGCGGTTCCTTTTATGGCGGCGGCGAATCCAAGGGCACCAAGGAACATCGGTGTACAGCCAATGCCTCTCACAGCCCACAGAATAACACCTTCTTGTTTCAGTTCTTTTTCGCAGTCTTTGCAAACGCCGACATAGAAAGAGAGATCACGAACATCACTCGTGAGTTTTACACGGCCTGTTAGGGTAAGCCCAGCTCCGAGGTTACTATGATCTTCTTGATCAATGAGCCACCTCACTTCGGCTGGTTTTTCCGTACAATTCGCACATATTTTGGGAAGCTGATATTCCACAGTATTTGGCTCGCTTGGTGAGGGGTATATTCATATAAATAATATACCGGGCGCGAATATTTGTAAAACTTGCGAAAATAAAAAGGGCGCAGCTTTCGCCACGCCCTTGATGTGCTGAAGGTTGAATTACACCGCTAGATAATCACGCAGTTGGCGGGCGCGGCGTGGATGACGCAACCGGCGCAGCGCACGGCCTTCGATCTGTCGGATGCGTTCACGCGTCAGGCCGAACTTCTGCCCGACTTCTTCCAAGGTGTAGCAGCGTCCGTTTTGCAAGCCGAAACGCAGTCGCAGGATACGGGCTTCACGCGGGGTGAGCGTCGAAAGAACTTCTTCGATTTTCTCGCGCAGCAGGTTATCGTGGGCACTTTGAGCAGGTGTCAGTTCGCTGTCGTTTTCGATGAAGTTGCCAAGTTCGCTATCTTCATCTTCACCCACAGGATGTTCCAAACTCAAAGGCTGCCATGAGACACGCAGCATCCATTGGACTTTGCGTGGTTCGCACTGCATTTCCTTGGCGATTTCGTCGGGTGTGGGTTTGCGTCCGTATTCCTGTTCGAGTTGACGTGCCACACGGTACAAGCGACGAATGCGGTCACTCATATGGACAGGGACGCGAATGGTGCGGCCTTGATCGGCAATGGCGCGGGTAATGGTCTGGCGAATCCACCATGTGGCATAGGTGCTGAAGCGGTAGCCGCGCCGATAATCAAACTTCTCGACGGCTTTCATCAGGCCAAGGTTGCCTTCTTGGATGAGGTCGAGGAAGGGCACACCACGCGACATATACTTCTTGGCGATGGAAACCACCAAGCGCGTGTTAGCCTTAATCAGATGTTCGCGGGCATCCATACCGTCTGAAGATTTGGCTTGCCACTCGGCAGCTTTCTTGTGCTGGGGATCTTTACGCAGCTTGCGCTCGCACTCGTCACCCAGTTCCAAACGCTTGGCTAAGCTGATCTCTTCCTCGGTGTTGAGCAGCGGAACTCGCGCCATTTCCTTGAGGTACAATCCTACGGCATCGTTAGAGAGCATCCCACTGACATCGTAGTCGTCCATCTCTTCTTCATCACTGATTTCGTCTTCAACATCTTCTTCGTTGAATTCATCTTCAAAGAAGCTGTCATCACTGTCCGAAGCAAAAAACGTATCATCACCGGGCTCAACATCTAAGGTACTGCTAAAATCATCATCTTCAAAAAAATCATTAGTTGTTACAAAATCCAAACCATCATAAGGCTGTTTTTCGTAGGCCACAGGTCATACTCCCC
>JACDGI010000406.1 GCA_013821665.1 Anaerolineae bacterium | reverse complement strand
GATCGGTACCGACCCAAACAGGAACCGTATTCAACGACATCCCGGTAAGACCCATTTGGGCAATAGCAGGAATGTTCGGCCATGTGATCTGTACCGCAGTCAGGTATGTAGTCTGAATATTGTCGTTTTGAATATCAATTTGTAACTGATTACCGCTCAATACCTTATTGGAAAGGGACAGCGCCGAACATGTAAACGGCCCCGGAGCTGTCTTCGTTATCGTTGCTGTTCCTGTTGGCGTACGCGACGGAATCGGTGAAATGGTCGGCGAAGGTGATGCGGTACTGGTCGGTGTATCGGTGGGCACAGGAGCAGCCCCGCCAATGGACTCGCCCAAATTAGAAGCAGTGTGGCTTCCCGATGTACGGAATGATTCCACAATCGAAGAACGGCGCGCTTGTAATGTGATAAAAGGCGCGATTCCCAACGGCGTAATCAAAGGATGGTTAAAAGTCACGGTCACATAAACGGTGTTATCGGATGTGCCCGGATCCATATACGGCATTCCAGCATGGCTAAACTGACCGGCCGGCTGCTTCGTCAGATCAGGATTTTCATTTAAAAGACAGGTCGGTGTCCAAGTGCTTACAACACTGCCACCAGCCGCGATGAGGGTATCCCCGGAGTAATAGGGGATGAAGCGTGAATTAACGATGTCTTGATCGTTAATTTTGGCAAATACACCTGTTGATTGACCATCTTTGTAAGTAAACGCGCGATTGCTGCACACCACCACATTAAACCAATAACGTTGATCAGAGCGCGGTGGATGAGGGAGGTTTGGAAGCGTCGCAGGGAGCCTCTCCCAACCTTCGAACCACGGTAATTGCTTCCAGTTCGCAAGCACATTGTTCTTGACCAAAGGATCACTAGGTACATTCCATTGGTTACTCTCAATTGCAAGTCCGGCCGCACCGCGCCGTGCTTCCTGCATAATTGAAAGGATACGAGCCATGTCTTTACGACGATCAAGATCATCAGGGTTTGACGGATCACAATTTTTGCCGTCATACCATGTGGCAAAAACACTCTCCAGATCACCCGTATAAATGTCTACAAAGCCGTTCCCCGGCCCATTAGGCTCAATCTGAGCTGTAGTGCCACGCCGGTCAATGCTCGGTGATTGGTTATGGAGTGGTCCTGTATAAGTTCCATTCAGCCCATCGTCCACACATGGAATAAAGCCAGTGTCATCACTTGGATTGGCGACATTTACATCATTAAAAACGAACTGACTTGTATCATACTGACCGGTACTTGCGTAACGTGCAGCCGTACGAGCCGAGTTCTGCAAGCTCACCCATGCTTGAAAGATGCGCCCAAACTCGATAATACCAAACATAATAATCAGCAGCGTCGGCAGCGTGATGGCAAATTCCGCCATTGTTTGCCCTTGTCGCCGTTTTCGACTAGCGCCTTGCGCTTCTATAGTATCCATCTGCACCCCCTACCATAAAGGGACTGAATAAAACTCGATCAAACCCAATCAGCAGCCCGATAAGACCAGTCTCCCTCATATCATTCAAATATGAGAGAGAGTTTTTCCAAATCACTTGGTAATGCGTGTAAACATCTTAGACGCAATATCCTCAAACACTTTAGTCAGTTCAGCCTGGTTCGGTGCGTTATAATAGTTACCGCAGCTTTGGCTTTTCCCTGTCGGAAATGGCGTAATCAGCGGCCAAGAATTAACCTTCAGCATGCTATAGTTATTGGCGGCCAACACACCAGCGGGGACAGCATCCGCATTGAGGTTGGCGTAGGGGCTTGGAAATGGGGCTTCGCATGGACCACGCTCACCATATTTCCCATCCTTTGAGAACGCCGTACCATTGATGACTCCGTCATCCAGATAATCTTGTTCATAATCGGTATCAATCCAGTTATTGTCACCGACATCCGCAATGTAACGCAGCAGTTCTTGACCGAGGCAGTCGTTGATGTTGGTAAACAGGGCAGGATCGCCACCACAACCGCCCGCTTCGGGGAAGTCCAGACCAAACCCAATCGTAAAGATGGTCGGCAACTGTGCCTGCCCTCGGGGGTCACAAGCAGTGGCCACACTGCAAAACGGACTTGTTACTTGCTGGGCGAGGGAGTTTTGTGGCATTTCCTCCAAACCGATGAAGTCTGCCCAATCGCGTGCGTAATCATCCACATCGTACTTATCGACATTACAACCACCATTGCCAATATCAATCTTCATCTGGTCAATGGTTCCAGTAGCAGAGTTCGGGCAAAAGTGTCGGCTAACGGCTCCCATAATGCCACGCGTGCCCCCGTTTGAAGCCTCGCTGCCATCATCGCTGCAGCGTGGCGGTTGGGTGTTCCATCCACTGGTCAAACTCGCCTGATCACCCGGTTGACCGGTCGGGCATAAACCATAAGCACCATAACTTCCAGCAATCGGTGCTAGCACCGGATCGCCGTATGGGTTACTAGCCACAATAGGGCCATTGCGTTGAACCGGGTCGCTAGCGCCCGCGGCACCGTCTCCCAGTAAAACCATAACCCAAATAGCACCGGAATTGGCAGAGCGCGATGTAAGAGGATTCAGCAGGGCATTATTGCCCTCACGCAAGGCCGCAGCGATGTTGTTACCACCACAGGCCGCCCGGAACTCATAGCTGTATAGAGGCTTATCTGCTTGGCGAGCCAAATCCTGATTGGCATAAGCTGGCTTCCCCGATTTCATACTGTTATTCCATGCCTGAAGGTTCAGGTTAGGATTCATGATTGGTATCGTCCCCGACGGCGCTGCTGGGTCTACCGCTGCGGCCAACGGTGTCGGCCAGCGTGACGCTATAACTGGCTGTGCTGGATCATAGTCGTAAAATAACTGCTGTGGAGTAGTACCTGCACCATACTTGGTATTGTAGAATTGTGGTGCCTGCGAACTATAAATGCTGAACGGATATTGGAGCGTCGCATTATCGAACAAACAGTTGTAACGCACAGCATAATCGTTCAACAGACCCAGTTTTGTATTATTGTACCCGGCGATACCTTTTGGCGCAGTCGTGTTATCTTGCCAAACTTGCGGCGTAGTATTCATGTTCAGTCGCAAATTATAAGACAGAGGCTTGCCACCACTTGCAGTTCCATTATAGGCACTGCCACCGGTAACAAATGAATTCCAGATGCCGTTGTTATCCGTATCTGCATAGTAAGTGGGTTCCGCGCGTACCCCGACGATGTGCCTCAAGGCCGTAACCGCGTTCTCTTGCGATGTAATCATGGGCAGTTGCGGCCCACCATTCGGTTTACTAGCGTCACCATCAGGATCAATCACATAGGCAGAACGGTCAAAGGTTACCAGAGCCACACGATCACCGCGTGCGAAGTCCACGCGATCAAAGAATGATTCCGTTGCATCACGTACTTTCTTAAATGGTTGGCAAACTAGATCATCAAACTTATTGTCGCCGTTCGGATCGTTGCAGCAGCCGAAATAATCATAAGTGGGGATAAACCCATCAAAATAACCCCTTGGGTAATTTCCGGAAATAACGCCCTTTGCACGTAAAAGTGCACCATAGGAATTTTGCAGATCGTTAGCAATCGGTGTCGTGGAGGTGATCTCCCACGTCATAGCACGTGTATTAACAGTTTCTGCATAAGGGTAGAAACGCACCCGGCAGTCTTTCCGTGGAGCACGGGGGTCATTAACCGAAACAGCAGTAGCAGTTGTTCCATCCCATGTAAAAGGCACCTCAGGAAAATGCGTCGTGTCGTTATAAATATCCTGCTGCGTCATATTCAGCAGCGCTTGCCACGGCTGAACCCATGTTGACATGCCCCATAGACTGGCAAGAGAACCGGGACCATTCCAGTTTGGCCCGTATTTCACACTCACCGGCAAATAACGCAAACTTTCATCTTGAGTGATTACAGTCGTTCCACTGTAGGTCAAATTACCACCGCCATCGGTGACTGGAACATTTTTCCAATCACTATAAGTTGTTTGCTTGAGCATCGACTCCGCCGCGTCAAACATCAACACCACGTCCAGCACGGCTGTTTCAGAAATCGAACTCGCTTCTAAGGTGACGGTTCCCCAACCGATCAATCTTAAAAAGACGGTTGGCGACTGCAATTGTGCGGTTACGCGCACCAGTTTGCGGGGTTTATCACTGTTGCGGCATTGTAGCAGCGTCATCATTTCCTGATTATGAGGGTCATTGTATGCCGCAACAATGGCTGGAACTGTAGAGGTCGAGTTCAATTGAAGTGTATCGCAGCTCTCAACAGCAACGTTTGATGGGCTAATACCATAAAACTCGATAAATTGGCGCGCAGCAAGGTTAATATTGGCAACACTGCGCGCGAAGGCATAACCTTGAGCGACTGTTTTGTTATTACTCGCAGCCGTCATATCCGCCGCAGTCGGCAGTGCCCGGCGTATCTGCCCTGCCGCAGCCACTGCCGCAGCATCGACCGCCCGGCGCAGCGTGGTGTATCGCACAAACATCAGCGAAACATCCGTCACGATACCCACAAAGGCCAAAAGTACGATAAAGCCAAAAGCCATGATGACAATCGTTTGCCCGATTTGTCCCTGTTGTACAGAACGTTTCGCTAAACGCGATAAGAGAGATTGCCTCATTGTGTCTCCTTCTCTCCTATGACCCGAGAGCATATTTAATGACGCGGGGTTCGATTGATGGTAACGGGAACGCGGCCCACACTGAGATGATCGTGCCACCGCCGTTCGGATTAGTGGGGTCATTTAGAATATTGAAAACCGGATTGAAAACCGGATTGCGGAGTAATAGGGTATGCTGCCAGAACATCTCGACCAAAATCAACCCTTGGCTCGGTATGGTGGAACGCTGCTGTTGGTTAACCAAACTAAAATTTTCAACATTCATCAGTTGTTGAACGCGGTCAATCGTCCATTCTGAACCATAACACCGTTGAGCTGCCGGAAGGCCACGCGTCGATGTAATGACATGTTGTCCGGTAAAGTCAAAGCCACGTTGGCGTTCGGGGTTGGCTGCGGTATTCACGTCATACCCGGGCAGTTCGTAATAAAGCCAGTTATCCTTATTTAAGGGGTTAAGGCCGCTAGGTACGATGTAATTTCGTGTGGGGAGTTCGGTATTAGCTGGAACCAAATAGTTAATGTAGTCAAATGGATCGCGAGTATCTTTATCCGCTGCTGTATCAGCCGTGCATTCATTCGCATTCTCCGGGTAGCGGCCTACAACAATGACCTGTTGCTGGGTAGCATCGCGTCCCTGAACCAATTGCAGTGTACTCCGCATCGCGGCGGGGATATCAGGATCCAATGGATTAATGGACTTCAAGGCGAAGGTCGAAACGACAATATCATCAACACCATTACCGCCATCCGGAGTCAGGGCTGTCGTAGCGTCACCTGTAAAATCACTTCTAAAAGGCAGAGGATTCATCGCACTTTGAATCATCGGACAAACGATTGTATTAAAAAATCTTTCGTAATCTGACCCCGGTATTGGACAGCGCCGAAAACTCTGCGCGTAAGTGGCTGACGCAGCATCCGGCTGTAATAATGGGATCAAACTAGCAGCCAGCGGCCAAGCAGCCGGTGCTTTGGTGTCTACTTGTACAGCACCATAACGCGCACCAACACGCGTTGTCTCCAACAAAATGAGGTAGTTGTTAGCGAACCACCCAATTTCGGCCAAGCCCATCAGTAGCACAATCAACAACGGTGTAACGAGTGCCAGTTCAACCAGACTCTGTCCACGCGAATGTTGACCGTAAACCGCAGGGGTGCCATCTAAGATTTGGAAAATCTTCTTTGGAACGCTTTGCATGAGCACGTCCTCAGAAACTAGATAAGAAATACTTGATAAACCACAACAAAATTATCATACCACAATGTTTGTCCCCTACGACGCGAGGAGTGATAAGAAAATGATAGGGTTTTGTTCAGGAAATCCCCTAACATCTCTGTCTTGATCCAGTTTCCTAAGACGTATCATTTTAAGCTGCGCGCATTGAGGAGGGTTTGAAGCCCTCCTAATATATGCCGAGATCTTAATGCTTCGGGGAGTTGAACCCCTCACCGTTGAACTTGTGCATTTTTTGCACATACTGGTGGCTTACCCGCTGCATTGTTAAAACCTTATTTACGATTCGGAACTAACACTCGCGTTACAAATCGGCTGAAAATTTGGTGATGATACGTTTTCTTATCACGTGTGCTAATTAACGCCGACCGCTCACCAGTCGCCACAACCAGCCGCCGAATTCTGCCAGCAAGTCGAAGAACTTGGGTGGATCGGTGTATCGCTTTCGCCGCGCCGGTTGTTTCCCCTTATGCAAAAGTCATTGCCTATCTTGCGGAAAACCATCGTTAAGCTAATAGCACAAAAGATTACATCTTAAGTTTTAACACAGGGCTCAACTATTGTGCTATCGAATAATGGTTTGAATTTCATGAATTTTCTTCGTGAAACAAGATGTAGCCGAGATCAGTTCTGGTATTGCTTCGAATCTTCTTCTGTCTTGTTGCTCTTGTTGGCGGCCTCATATGCGGCCATCACATCTGGCGCATTTTGTGCAATGAAATCTTCCAGCACAACCGACATATCCTTATCGCGCAGGATAGCGAGCATCTTCAGCAAGCGATGGGCTTTCGAGGTGACTCGAACGTTTGTCGTTTCCACTTTGTCTTCCTTTTTAGGCCTAGCCATTTCGTTCTATCTCCAAATTATAACCGGAAATTCACAAATTGCAATCATTAAACCACTTGCAATGATTTTTGCATTGTGCTATACTGCGTTTATTGCACGCATAAAACTGCAATGCGGCACAAAACAAACCGCAAACGCTTGCTACGCATGCAATTAAGCATACCGCAATGCAAAGCACTTTGCATTAGACCAAAAAGGCGAAAACAAATGACTACGAGTATCAAGGAGATTGAAAAATGCAGCCCGGCTGAAAACAGCCAACCGGCAGTCGAGAACCAGCCCTGCACATGCCGGAAGTGCGGCGGCGTCATGGAAGCCAAATGGCAAAGCCCGCTCATTCCTGGACGTGCAGGCTACTGGTTACTCACCTGCTGGAACCGGTGCGCCCTCAACGGCTACACCTTCACCAACAACACCTATCCGTCCGTAGACCTCACCCCATATTTAGAGGAGAAACATTCATGACCACATCCGACAGTACCCAACCGGCTTTCGATCTAGCTGCCTTCCGTGCCAAGCGGTACGAGGCACAGAAACAAGGTAATCAATGGGATGCGACGGTATACGAAATCAAGGAAGTATATTCGGCGGGTGAACGAAATTTGTCCGGCGCGAGTTTGTCCGGCGCGAATTTGTCCGGCGCGAATTTGTCCGGCGCGAATTTGTCCGGCGCGAATTTGTCCGGCGCGAGTTTGGACGGCGCGAATTTGGACGGCGC
>JACDGI010000405.1 GCA_013821665.1 Anaerolineae bacterium | reverse complement strand
GGCTTGTGGATGGGCTTCGCCAGTCAGGCCAATGATGGCAGTGTTTATGCGCTGGGTGCCCCCGGTGATCGCAACGGCCCGCGCGAAGCACTGCGCATTTATAATATGTCAGGGCAAGCCATCACCGGCACAATTGGTGACGGTTTCCCTGATCGCGTCGAATGGAGTCCTGATGGGCGGGCGGTGTTCGTGCAGACCAATGGTCGGCAGTATATCGCCAACATCAACGGTCAAATACAGGATATTAGCGGGCAGGTAGCGGGAGCCAGAGCCATCAATTGGGTGAATGGTGATCTGCCACAGGGCAACGATGGTGGTAACGTCCCAACCGGCGGTGGTATCGCACCCGTTGGTCAGCCAGATACAGGAACAGGATCGCAGCCAGCCGGTCAACTGCCATCAGGCGTGGTCGAAGGCAGTGAATATCAACCGGGAACGCAGCTTCGCGTTTATGTGCAGGAGTTGAACGTCCGTACCGCACCGGGGGTCAATAGCCCGATTGCGCGAGGCTTACCGCTGATTACGGGTGATTATGTCGTCATTCTGGCGGGGCCGGTGGATGCCGATGGCGCACGCTGGTGGCAGGTGCAAACGGCTGATAATGTCATTGGCTGGATTGCGGGTGCGATTAACGGTTCACCCACATTAGGACAGTAAAAATTGAAACATGAAACTGAAAGTCAATAAACGGGTCATTTTGACCTTTATTTCACTTGGGATAATCGTTGGTAGTATGACCCATTATTTGAGTCAGCTTGCCCTTCCAGCACCAAATACTTCATTTCCTTCCGATAACAGTATTTTGACTGAACAGCCTTGTGCTTTACCCTGTTGGTATGGCTTTATACCGGGTGAAAGCTCGTTAGCAACAGTAAAATCGACCATGGACACTATTCCTTTGTTGGTTAAAACCGAATCTGCTGACGAAAGGACGGTCATGGGGGATTATTACGTTGGGAGAAGCTACTTTAACGCTTTTGGCGTAAGTTTTCGCTTCAAAAAGGATTTGCTTTATTCGCTCAAAATTAGACCAAATATTTCTTACACACTTCTAGACATTTTAGACCGATATGGTATACCGGCTGGTGTAACTACTGAGTATTGGCCGGATTTGGTAGATCCGCAGACTAATAGAATGGATTCTGAGACACTTTACCTACAGCTTTATTATCCTAAAGCCGGGTTAATCGTGACAGTCAATATTGATGGAGGTAAACAAGGGCAACATCGTTACGAAATACGCCCAGACGCTAAAGGTGAAGAGTTTTATATTTATCCTGCCAGCCAAACGCTCGAACAGCTTGTGACTTATCAAATAGCTGATGGTAGTATCTCTACAAAAGTAACAATACACTTTATGTTTAAGACGGAGTGGTCGGGTTTATATAGCGTGATAATTGATCCTTCTCCAGCTATGAAACCACCTGTTACGCCCAATATACAACCTCTGAAAATAAATATCACACCAACACCGTAAAACACTTGCTATTTAAAGGAGTTGATTTCATGCCTGAAACACCTTATTCACAATCGCCATTGGTCAAGAAGCTGGCGATCAAACCCAAGTCGCGTATCACCGCCATTAACCCGATTGATGGTTTCAAGGATATGCTCGGCGAACTCCCACCGGAAACTTCCTATGATGACATCTTCGAAGGCGAGTTCGATTGGATTACCGCTTTCGTCAAAAACGAACCGGAACTGGATGGCTTAATCGAAAGCATTAAAAAGCACTTGAAACCGGCGGGCATCTTGTGGGTGGCGATTCCACGCGCCAAAAATTCCACACTCAACCGCAACGTCTTAACCGCTTCACAGGCGCGTTATGGCCTCGACATCACATCCAATGCGGTCATCAACGATGACTGGACAGCCTACCGCTACAAGAAAGTTTAGTGCCTTTCGAAGTGCATCATTTGTTAACGGTGTTCAGCAAAAACACGCAATTTCAGGCTTTCGAGCGTCTTAGGTATACCACCCTCACATGAATAGTGTTATCCTGCTGTATAAACAAAACAACCACAGGAGAATATAATGGGTAAAGTAGCAATTCATGGATTCGGGCGTATTGGTCGTTCGGCGCTGAAGGTTGCGCTCAAGAACAACCTCTGGACTCCCGTTTCTATTTCGGACATCCGTGACATCCCCACCTTTGCCGCCGTCTTTGAAGCCGACAGCAACTATGGTCGGTGGCACGAACCGGTTAAGGCCACCGATAAAGGTTTCAACATTGGTGGACGCGATATTCTTTATATCGACTCCAGCAAGGAAATTCCGGATTGGGGCGCATTGGGTGTAGACGTGGTAATCGACTGCACCGGTCGCGCGGTCACTCGCCCCGGCGCACAGGCACATCTGGATCGTGGAGCCAAGCGCGTGTTGATTAGCGCCGCCAGCAAGACCGTTCAGGATTGCGACGCTGTTTTGCTCCCCGGTATCAACCTGAACACCTATGATCCCGACAAGCACAAGATCATCAGCATGGCGAGCTGCACCACCAACGCCCTCGCGCCAGTGGTCAAGGTTCTGTTGGAGAATTTCGGTATTGAGTCGGCTTTCTTCTCGACCATTCACTCCTACACCAATACTCAAGCCCTGACTGACCAACCGATGAAGGATCGCCGCGACTCTTGGGCCGCTGTCGAAAACATCATCCCGTCGTCGTCGGGTGCAGCCAAGGCTCTGCTGTTCATCTGGAAAGACCTCAAAATTACCGGTAAGGCTTACCGCGTACCGACTCGTACCGGCAGCATCGCTGAAGTGACTGCTGTTTTGGATAAGAAGACCAACGCCGAAGAAATAAAAGCCGCCTTCCAGAAGGCCGCCGCCACCCCCGAACTCAAGGGCATCATGGATGTCTTGACCGAGGAATGGGCATCATCACGTATCGTTGGCGACTCGCATTCGTCCATCATCGACCTGCCCTTGATTCAGGTCATGGGTGACAATCTGGTATCGGTGGCCGCCTGGTACGACAACGAATGGGGTTATGCCACCCGTTTGGCACAGACCGCAGCCTTCCTCGCAGGCTAATTTTCGTTCATTGAAATGATATGTAGGGGTTTGCCGACGTGGGTTTGCCAGCGGTGAATCCCTACATTTTTGTCCCTCTAGCGTTCATACCTCTGTTGGTGCATAATCGCGCCCACCATGAAAAGCCTTACAACACGCCAACGTACCCAAGTTACTTTTATCGCTATATTGACGGCCATCCTATTGCTGGCCGCGACTTTCCGCATCTACCACATCATCCAGCGACCCATTTGGACGGATGAGGGCACCACCACTTTCAACCTCTTTCACTTCAACGGACAGGACAACCTGATCGATGGACTGGCCGCTCGTGACCATCATCCACCGCTTTATTACTATATGCTCCAAGGGTGGGTTGCCCTGACAGGCGACTCGATTCTGGCAATGCGCTATTTCGCGGCGCTGGCGGGCATGTTGAGCGTAGCCTTGATGGTTCCGTTGGCGCGGGTGTTTATCCAAAGCGTCAACAAGAATGATGAAGCGGACGCGATATATCGCGTCCCTACACAACTTAAAAGGTCGGATTGGCTTGAGAAAGCCTATTGGTTTGTGCCGATAGCCGCTGCTTTGGTGCTGACGTTATCCGACCCGGATATTGATCTGGGGCAAGAGATTCGCTTCTACACCCTACGGACGTTGTTCGTCATTTTGAGCGTGATTTTTTACCTGCGCTGGATTAAGAAGCCGACGATACGGCGCGGTATCTGGTGGCTGCTGGCGAACCTCGCGATTTTGCACACCAATTATCAGGGCGCGTTCATCATGCTGTTCGAGGGGATGCACGCGCTTTTGTTCCTGAGAGATCGGCTGCGGTTGAAGGCTATCGGCTGGTTTGCGATGGCTGGTGTGTTATTTCTGCCGTGGTTCATTGGTTATGGCATCGGGCAGTTTGATAATGATCAGGGCATCAACTCGACGCTGCCTTCGACGTGGGATACGTTTGTCGAGCTGACGTACAAGTTTTTGGGGCACATCTGGCCGTTGATGTTAGGGTTGATGTTGCTGGGAGTTGGAAGTTTAAAGTCACAAGTTACAAGTCGTAAGCTGCAAGTCTCCAGTCTTCAGTCGCCAGTCGCCAGCCAAAAGAAAGGTGCTAGTGAAAAGCTAGAAGCTAAAGCCTCTTCGCTGAGTTTGCTCTGGCGCTGGGTGACGTGGGATAAAGCGTTTTTTCTGGTGATATGGATCGCGCTGACCCTCATTATTAGCTTCGTGGGGAACGATTGGTTTAGTATTCTGTCGCCAAGGCGGGTGATGTTGATTTCACCGGCGATTGCGCTGTTGGTGGCGCTGGGATTGACGCGATTCAGCAATCAGACAAAGGTGTTTTTATTACTGGTCATTTTGGTGTACTCGGCGACCAGTGTGGATGATTATTATCCCAAAGCACCTTGGGATAAAGTCGGGGCGGATATGGGACGTTACGCCGAACCCGGCGATATGGGCTTGATGGAAATTTACTACGACGACACCGTGCTTTATTACTATACCGACCACGATATGCCGCCCGGTACGGTGGTCAAATCGCTGCGGATGTGGCGACAGTTTGATAAGCCGACGTATCCCAACGGCGTGATTGATCTGCTCAATCAGCATAAGACGGTGTGGTTTACGCATTGGAGTCCTGACCAGTCGGGCTTCGATTTCCTCAAGCAGACCGGACATGTGCAGACGGCGTTGATGACGACTTATTGGGGAACCAACGAACTGAATGCCTACCGCTTCGATGTGATCCAACCGGAGCCGGTGGTGGATTACAGTAACGGGATGCGACTGCGCCAGTTCGAAATTCATCCTGACCAGATGCGGGTTGATCTGTGGTGGTCAGCCGACAAGAAATTGGATAAAGATTACAGCGTGTCGGTGTTTGTGTTGGACGCGAATGGGCAGTTGGTGGCACAGAAGGATGACTTTCCGTTTGTGAACCAACGTCCGACGACCGGCTGGCAAGCGGGTGAGGTGGTTTATGATCCGCACAGTTTGGAACCGAACACACTGTCTCCGGGCAAGTATACGGTGGCGGTGAAACTCTACACCTATTATGACGGTCAGCAGTATCCGACTGTCAATGGGGATCAATGGCAGGTAATTGGGACGATTGAGAAGTGAAAGTAGTCGTCATTCATTCATTAGCCGCCAGCTTATTCAAATGCGAAAGCGGGCGCAGGTTTGGAAAATTAAACCTTATGAGGGGTACTTTTAGCTGAAAATAATAGGCCAACTAGCCGATAATAACTTCCGTGTATATCGATACAATGACTTTATTGAATTAAGCAGACCGTGACGAAGATTTGTTTGTCAAACGGTAGCTGATGATTACTCAAGATTTAAGTAAAGGGGAAATGTTATGGACGGCGTGAGTTTAATTGCATGGATTGTCGTGGGCGCGATTGCAGGTTGGTTGGCGAGCATGATCATGAAGTCGCCGATGGGTTTGTTGACCGACATTATCGTCGGTATTATCGGTGGTTTCATCGGTGGCTGGCTGTTGGGTCTGTTGGGCCTGAGCAATGGTGTGACTGGCTTTAACATCGGCAGCATCATCACGGCGGTGATCGGTGCGGTGGTCTTGTTAGGGCTGCTGCGTGTGATACGGCGTGCCTAAAGCGGTATTCAAAGTTTATTGATCAAAAAGACCTGCTTCGTTAGGAGCGGGTCTTTTTTATTGCGTAAAATGCTCTCATTAACGCCTCAATACGGTCATAAATTCGTAATCCACGAGAAAAGGATTACTATTAGACACTGAGGGAAAAATATTCGTTAAAGGAACAATATTATGGATGGTGCAAGTTTAATCGCTTGGATTGTGGTGGGCGCGATTGCCGGTTGGCTGGCGGGTAAGGTCATGAAAGCGCCAATGGGGTTAGTGACTGATATTATCGTCGGTATCCTTGGCGGTTTCATTGGTGGTTGGCTGCTTGGCCTGTTGGGGGTGGGCGGCGGTGTGACAGGCTTCAACATCGCCAGCATTGTGACGGCGGTGATTGGCGCGGTGGTTTTATTGGCCTTACTGCGTGCGATACGTCGTGCCTAAATACCTTTAGAGTTTCACTGCTAGAAGCCCGTGTCCAAGGATGCGGGCTTTTTATTTGTTAAAATGAGGCATTAATATGCGCTGGGGAGCAAGACGATGTTGTATATCTTCGACAAGGATGGCACTTTGGTGCAGGATGTGGACGGGAAACGTCCGCCGAACACGCTGGATGAGCAGAAGCCGTTTCCTGACGTGCTGCCAAAATGCCAAGCATTGATCGCTGAAGGGCATCTTTTAGCGGTGGCAAGCAATCAAGGCGGCGTGGCATTCGGACTGATGACGGCGGAACAGGCACATATGCTGGTTCAGCACATTACCACGTATATTGGGGCGACAACCTATGCTGTGTGCGTGACGCATCCCAACGGCAAGACGAAATCAGCACGGCGCGAAAGCCGTTTCCGCAAGCCGAGCGGGGGCATGATCGAATATCTGATGGATGCCTTTGGTGTGTCGAAAGCGGATACGGTGTACATCGGTGATATGGACAGCGACCAGCAAGCTGCCGAGGCGGCAGGTGTCGCGTTTGAGTGGGCGAAGGATTTTTTTGGGCGTGAAGCATGAAATGCAAATACGGGATTAACCGCAGAGACGCAGAGACCGCAGAGACCGCAGAGATTAAGGCGGAGGGTTATTCAACAGGATTGTAGTTAGTGCTGCATCGGGCTAAAGCTGCAATGCTATAGGAGGGACAAGTCGGCTAAAGCGACTTTGTTAAATGTAGCGTTTGCAGAACGGGCAGTCACGGCACAATCCCAAATGAACTTAGCAACTCATCTAGGGCAGCGTTGTACTGCTTAGGATTTTCAGCTTCTACAATTGTGGCATTGACTGTGCCGATAGCATACTGAATGGCCTCAGTAATTTCATAAGATGGATTATCTTTAAGCCCTCTAAAATCATTGTGCCATATAGGATATATCGCTTTGTTGTATTTATGTGCCCACTCAATTTCTTGGCGTACATAAGGGCTATTTAATGTATGCTGACCGATCAAAATGATGAAGTTATCGTTACTCGCAACCACTTCTTCTAATTTGGCGTGCCAATCATCGCCGACAGCTAAACCTTCGCGGTCTGGGTGCATATCCAAAAATGCTGACAAACCGTGTTCTTTCAGTCGAGCCAGTATGAGCAGAGCTAACGCGCTGCTTTCAGCACGAGCATAGGAGATGAAAATGGATGCTGGTGGTGTTTCTTCTAGGAGAAGGATAGCCTTTTCGGTGATATCATAAAGTCCAATTTGATACCACTCATTCTCAGAAACAGTTCTAATATGTTACCGTGATTGCTAGTTGGGAATGAGATTGGTAAAAGCGAGAGCAAGGATAGAAGCGGAGACCTTTAAGTCAAAGCCCTCGTTAGTACGGACGTGGAG
>JACDGI010000404.1 GCA_013821665.1 Anaerolineae bacterium | reverse complement strand
CTACCACACCTGCCGCATAACTGACTCCGGCAGTCAACGCCGCCACCCAAATAGGTAACTGCAAGGCTACACCAGCCGGTATCGCCGCGATGAAGTATAAAAACGCCAATCCAAATGTGCTGATAATTGCTGGCAGCATAGGTGATCATCCTTCGATAAATGAAGCAAGCGTATCGGTTAAAACCCAAAAGCGAAAGATGAAACTGGCCTAAACTTCGGTAGGCTGTTTATGACCTCAACAAGCAGCCCAAAACGCAATTACCCCTTACTTAAACAACCTGTACACACGTCCATTATGAATATCCGACTTTCGCCTGACGCCGTTCAGGTGATTTGTATTGTATGTTAAGGACGAAACAAAATTCCCACATGAACATAAGCATATGTAGGGGGAGAAATGCCATGACTACAGCGATTTTCGTTCGTGCCGGTGGTGTAGTTGCGATTTTAGCTGGGATCTTGCGGATCATGAGCGCCATTATCTCAAATTCAGACAGTGTAGCAGTGAAATGGCTGTATCCAGTGATTGATATAGCGTTTGCGATTAGCCTAATGAGTTTGTATGGCTTTCAACGCCAAGAAATTGGACGATGGGGTATTTTTAGTTTTGTTGTCGCTGAACTTGGTGCCGGATTGCTCATTGTTAATGATCTTAGCGGCTCCCATTTTTATTCGGTGGCGGCGTTGACATTTACAAGTGGTATAAGTTTGTTAGCAATTGTTTCATGGCAGCCCAAGAGGCTACCCCACTGGATCAGTGCCTTTTGGATTATGTCTACCCTCGTTGGACTAATGGGTTATTTCTTGCCGACGTTGGGTCTGTTGTTCATTATATCGGGTATCATTTTCGGTATTGGCTATGCAGGTGCTGGAGTCAGAATTTGGCAGCTGCGGGGTGGCGCTGGGGATCTTTATGGGCTTATACCGGATGCAAATCGCCGCCTCGGTTGAAGTAAGTCTGCTGGTTGGTTTCCTGTGGATGCTGCCCTTCGTGATTTTCGGCGCGTGGTTTCACCAGTTGAGCCAGCAAGCATGGGCGTTGCAAACGGCTTAAATTCCTGTCCTTTCGGTCAGCCTCTAACTCTAACTTTAGCCCGATGCTAATCGGGCTATTTATATTGTATGCTAAGAATTGAACATATTGATCGAGCTTGTCGTTAGAACAAATGACGGTAGAAAATACGTGCTTGACTAGGCTCGAATGATCTGCTATGATCTTTTTTGAACCCTCATGTCATGGTAGACCAGTCTTCTTGTTGATTTAATGTAAGACATCTGTAAGTCCACCCCGCATTGACATATAGACGAAAGGCTGGTTAGATTGATGAATGTGACTCCCGGTTAAACCCAAAAACTCTGGTTAATAATCCCGTCGTCCAAACCTATTTAAGTTAAGGCCGAAATAACTCTGGGCGCATATGCGCCGAGGGTGTCTAGCTGTCTGTGGAGGGTGCTTTGACCCCACCTGTACAAACGTATAATTACGACGTACGCAAAAGTTTATCTAAAAACCTTTTTCGCGGTTTCTGGCGCATGATGACCGGCTTCCGCAAATTCTATTTTCTAGCGGTTATCATGCTGGCTATTTCAGCCTTGATGAATACCTCTTCATTCTTGTTGATCGGCCATTTTGTCGACAGCATTCTACCTTCGCCGGATGTAGGACGATTAGCTCCACTTGTCGGCTTGGGTTTTGTGCTGCTGGCCGGTGGACAAGGTCTGTTCAGTTTCTTGAGTGGTCGCTTTGCCGCGCGGACAGCCGAAGGTTTAGCGCTGCGTCTGCGTGATGCCATGTACGACCATATCCAACGGCTGAGCTTCACCTACCACGACAACATGCAAACCGGTGAATTGCTGTCGCGTGCGACTTCCGATCTGGATGCTATCCGGCGTTTCTTCGCCGATCAAGCGATTGGCGTGGGTCGTATCTTGCTGCTGTTCACGGTGAACTTCATCGCTATCATGACATTGAATGTCCAGCTTGCCTTGATTTCGGTCGTTGTGGTGCCATTTATTGCCCTGCTGTCACTGTTTTTCTTCGGGCGGATTTCACGCCTGTACGAAAACTTACAAAACCAAGAAGCGAAGGTTTCGACCACACTGCAAGAGAACTTGAGCGGTGTACGGGTGGTGAAAGCCTTCAACCGCCAGAATTACGAGCGTGAAAAGTTTGAGATACAAAATTTCGAGCATTACAAGCGTGGGCGTAAATTTTTGATGATGCACACCATGTACTGGCCGCTTTGCGACATGCTGGTGTTCGGGCAGGTCATAGGTGGTTACTTTGTAGGTGCATCACTAGTGATCAACGGTACGATGTCGATAGGTTCCTATCTGGCCTATGTGAGTTTGTTGGGGCAGTTGATTAACCCGATGCGTAACTTAGGCCGTTTACTGGTGGATATGTCAACCGGTATCGTCTCCTACAAACGCATGATGGAAGTCATTGGCGAGGAACAAGAATCGCTGGTGGAGGGTTCATACGTGCCGAACGGTGAACTGCGTGGTGACGTGGAATTCAAAGGGGTGAACTTCGAGTACAACGCGGATACACCGGTGCTGTACGACATCAATCTGACCGTGAAAGCCGGCCAAAGCGTCGCTTTGATGGGTTCGACCGGTTCCGGTAAAACATCCTTCATCAGTTTGATCCCACGCTTCTACGACTACACGTCGGGCAGCATCACGATTGACGGGATTGAACTCAAGGACATCCCGCGGGGTTACGTGCGAAGTCAGGTGGGCATGGTGGAGCAAGAACCCTTCTTGTTCTCGCGCAGCATCCGCGACAACATCACTTTCAGTGTCAGCCGCAAGGTCAGCGACGAAGAAGTGATCGCGGCAGCCAAAGCGGCAGCCGTCCATGATGTGATTACGACCTTCCCCGATGGCTACGACACGCTGGTCGGTGAACGTGGTGTGACGCTCTCCGGTGGTCAGAAGCAGCGTGTGGTGCTGGCGCGTGCTTTACTGAAGAACCCGCGTATCCTGATCCTTGATGATGCGACATCATCGGTGGACAGTGAGACAGAAGATGAAATTCGGCAGGCGCTGCTAAAGCTGATGAAGGGACGAACATCGTTCATCATCGCCCACCGCATCCAGACGGTGATGCACGCCAACCTCATTCTGGTGTTTGATAAGGGGCGAATTGTCCAACGCGGCACGCACAGTGAACTAATGCGCGAGCCGGGGATTTATCGCCAAATCTTTGAGTTACAGTCACGGATCGAAGAAGAAGTGGAAAAGGAGGCGGCTGATGTCCTCGGACTTCCAGTATGAAGAAGAAGATTTCACCAGTAATAAGGTAGATACGAACACCCTGTTCCGTATCATTGCTTCAGTGCGGCCGCATTGGCGCTGGGTAGCTGGTTTCTTGTTTTGTATCACCGTTGTTTCAGTGTCGGAAGGCTTTTTTACCTTCTTGAGCAAGCATATCGTGGATGAGGCTATTATCCCGCGTAATTCGACTGCGCTGGTGCAAACCCTTGAAGTTTATGCTGCCTTGGCGGCGATGTTCGCGATCATGGTGTTCGGCTTCATCTACCTCGCAGGTGGATTGGGTGTGAAGGTACGCTACGATTTGCGCAAGAAGGTTTTTGACCATCTGCAAACCTTATCGTTCTCGTACTTCGACAAAACGCCGGTAGGCTGGTTGATGTCGCGTGTGACCTCGGACACCGAGCGTATGGCTGACCTCGTGACATGGGGGATGTTGGACGTGACGTGGGCGATCATGAACATTATCACGGCGCTGGTTTTCATGGCGACCATTAGCTGGCAGTTGATGTTAATCGTGCTGGTGATGGTGCCGGTCTTGCTGTGGGTAGCCATGTGGTTCAAAAACAAGATTTTGGTGGAATACCGCGCCTCGCGGAAGCTGAACAGCCGCATCACCGCGACCTACAACGAGAATATCACTGGTGTGCGGGTTGTGAAGGCCATGCGCCGTGAAGAGGCCAACCGTGCCGAGTTTGATACACTGGCGGAAGAAATGTACAAGCGTTCCTTCCGGGCAGCGTGGTTGAGCGCCTTGTTCCTGCCAGCGGTGCAGATCTTGAGCGCGATTGCCATCGGCGCGATCATCTGGAACGGCGGTTTGCAGGTTAATCTGGGGACAATGACCATCGGTGGTTTGATGGCCTTCATTGCCTACGTGACCTTCATGATGTGGCCGGTACAAGATTTGGCGCGTGTGTACAGCGATATGCAGCAGGCCGTTGCCAGTGCTGAACGTTTCTTCTCGTTGATGGATACCCATTCCGACCTCGTGAACAAACCGGGTGCGATTGACCCCGGTACGATGCGCGGTGACATCGAGTTTGAAAACGTGAACTTCTACTACCAGCCGGAAAAACCGGTGTTGAAGGATTTCAACCTGAAAGTCAGTGAAGGCGAGACCATCGCTTTAGTGGGGCCGACAGGTGGTGGTAAGAGTACGACGGTCAACCTGATCTGCCGCTTCTATGAACCGAAGACCGGCACAATCAAGATCAATGGAAAAGACTATACCGATTATACGCTGGAGAGCATCCATTCGCGTATCGGTGTGGTGCTGCAAACACCGCATTTGTTCAGCGGGACGATCCGCGAGAACCTGCGTTATGGCCGCTTGGATGCAACCGACGCTGAGATTGAAGAGGCAGCCAAGTTAGGTGGCGCTCACGACTTCATCATTGAACTGGAAAAGGGTTACGAAGAACAGGTCGGTGAGGGCGGCGTTCTGCTCTCGACCGGACAGAAACAGCTCATCAGTTTGGCACGGGCGGTGCTGGCAAAGCCGGACATCTTCGTGATGGACGAGGCCACATCCAGCGTGGATACGCTGACCGAGGCGCTCATCCAACGCGGTATGGAAACGCTGATGAAGTTCAGCACCAGCTTTATCATCGCCCATCGTTTATCGACCATCCGACGCGCTGACCGTATTCTCGTTATTGAGAACGGCGGTATCAGCGAGGCAGGCAGCCACAGTGAGTTGATGCACTTGAAGGGGCATTACTACAACCTGTATATGCAGCAGTTTCGCGAAGAACTGACGGCGCAATATGATCCGTTTGGGAATGGCGAACCGCATCCTACCGGCGGTACGGGCAAGGTTCCGGCGCAGGTAGTGGCGGCTGGCGACTGAGAAAGTTGTAAGCCACAAGCGATAAGTTGCAAGTTCAGAAGGGGCGCTGATGCGCCTCTTTTGCTGCATCGTGATTCGGGAAATTCGTCGGATTCTTCAGATTCAGTATGCAGTTGTCAGAAATGTCATCAGAGTCGTCAATGTCTGGATAGTCTCCAGCTATCAGCCGTAAGGCAATTACAAGGGTGAGTCCGAACACGGTGGCGGCAGTGGCGGCGGCAATATGATGCCAATGTCAGAAATGATGCTGTCATTCCAGTCAAGGGCTGAAGCGCACTCCACGAATGCGCACAATAAGCGGAACAAGCAGCACAGGCGGCACATGCACAACGGGATTTACGCTGATTGTGTGCGTCGAGGATGTTAAAATGCGTAGTTGAAAACGATGGATGAAACCATACAAGCGCTCCGGTAAATATCATAAACGATATACGGGGCAAATGGGTTACCATTTGGAAGACCATTTTGTAACTCTTTTGAGGCGGCGACGCTAACTGTTTTGAGGGAGAACACCGGGGTAAGAGGTTGGTGGATGGTTGGAGATTAGTTTGTCGGGTTAACCGAAAATAAACACAAAGTCTATAGTCGTTAGTTATTAGACTTTAGACAATACGGTGAATAGGCCTGTTTGAACACGAAAGTTGTCGTTATTTCCCAAGTTATGTGCGGAAGTGGCGTGGCATAATGGTTGAAGGTACAGGAATGTGAGAGGTTCGTATGATCGAGATTAGTCCCACGCTGACGATTGACGAGCGTGAAATTCAAGAGAGTTTTGTACGGGCGGAAGGCCCCGGTGGTCAGAACGTCAACAAAGTAAGTACGGTGGTACAACTGCGTTTCGATGCGGCCCATTCGCCTTCGCTGCCGTGGCACATTAAAGAACGATTGACACAGATCGCGGGCAGCCGTATGACCAAAGAGGGTGTGTTGGTAATTATCGCGCGGCGCTTCCGAACACAGGTTCAAAACCGTGACGACGCGATGGATCAGTTGAAAGATTTACTGCGGCGGGCGGAAATCCGTCCCAAGGTGCATCTGAAAACGCGGGTGCCGTTGGGACAAAAACTCCGGCGACGTGATGATAAAACCAAGCACGGCGAAAAGAAAAAGATGCGGCAAGTCAGAAGTCGCGGTGAAGAATAGGTTACCTCTCCTACCGGCTTTTGAGCAGCGTTTGGTTTTTTGAACGTGTGGGTTTACAATCACTTTAGCACACTTGTTTCAAATTAGCGGAGTTATTCTGACGATGCCCCCTAAGAATAATAATCAAGCGTTTGATGTATCGATGAGCATCGAGTTCACGGCCAAAATCATCTTTTGGCGCGGCCCTTCCCCCTTTTATTTTGTGCCGATTCCGGCGGAGGAAAGTGCCGCCATTAAAGACATCTCCACAATGGTTACCTATGGTTGGGGTGTAATTCCCGTGACCGTTCGCATAGGCAAGACCACTTTTAAAACCTCGTTGTTCCCCAAAGACAATCTCTACCTTGTGCCGGTCAAAGCAGCCGTTCGCAAAGCCGAAGATATTGATGAAGACGGTGAAGTGACCGTGCATCTCGACGTTGGATAAGACAATAGCTGGCGCTTGGCTACGATACTGCCAGTGATCGTAGGAAGGATCTGACCACCACTTCAAAGCGCTCAGGTTGGTCATACTGAAGCCCATGACCCGCGTCTTGTATCTGTTCGACACGAAGGCGCGGGTTGAGATTCTGTAGTTCTCGTGCCATTTCAAGGGAAACAACGCCGTTATCGGCGATAACCAGCAGGATTGGGACATCAATGGTGCTCACTAAGCGCTGATACTCAGGGTTAGGCGGAGTGAGAACGTCAAACACCTGTATTGGCGTATTCATTCTCGCCCCGGTTACGAGTTTGATCATTTCGGGCCTACGATGTGGGTGCCGAACCCGTGCCTGAGCCAGCACATCTGCCTTATCTAAACTGAGAAGCCGGCGGTGCTGCTCGACGGCATCGCTTTCATACACTTCGCGCTGGCGTTCGGGACTCAAGAAAGTGGGATCGGCCAAAACGACACCGCGAAGGGCTGCGCCGATTTGACTCGCCACAAGGGCCGCAGTCATGCCTCCCATCGAATGCCCCAGCAGAACCGGAGCGGAAAGTTCCAGCCCTTGAATGAGTCCAACGACATCGCGGGCGTGATCCTCGTAGCGATAGCCATTCAGCGGTTTACTCGACTCACCGTGTCCTCTGGCATCGGGTATCACGACATCGAACTCTGCTTCGAGTGCGCGTGCCAAAGGACTCCAGCAAGCGCCGCTTCCGGTCAGTCCATGCAGGAGAACTAGTGGGGGCTTAGAC
>JACDGI010000403.1 GCA_013821665.1 Anaerolineae bacterium | reverse complement strand
ATATTGACCACTGCGGCGCAAAGCCAACAGGCAGCCGATTAGAATGCTGCAATCCCCACCTAGCACGATAGGAAAGTACCCTCGGCTTCTTGCCTCGGCAACCTTTTCCGCCAGACGCAGCGAATAGTCGTGGATCGACTGCGGATTCAAAACGAGCGTGGCTTCGTCTTTTTGTGCGTCATAAGGCAAGCTATCAATCCGCCCCATATACGCTGCCGCTAGGGATTGAATCAATCCGGCTTTCTTTAAAGCCTCAGGTAAATCTTCAACACCGGTTGGTCGAAGCCCTAAAATAGAGGGCGCATCAATCACCGCGAACCGCATCATTATTTCCCACCTTCTCTTAGTTCTTCATTCCATCAATAATCGGATAATGATATGGATCGAATGCCTCAAACAATTTTGCGTTTTTGTAGGGAAGGGTCTCTGACCGTTCCACTGTAATTCCTTCTCAACCGCTTATTATGATTGTGGTTTACTTTTGGTTTGTCGGCAAACCAACTTCTAACCATCTGCCAACCCACTTAACAATTCTGCTCCCCCAAAATGGTTAACGCCAACGACTCCAAAGAGTTACAAAATGTTCTTCCAAAATGTAACCTATTCGCCCCTCACATCGTTTATGATTTTCGTAGGGATGAGGCGTGCCTCATCCGCTTGATTGGGACATGCCGTCCGCGCACCTTAACATTTACGAATAAGCACAACACGCACAAAAAATCAGTATTGCATTTGCCGCCTCTGCTGCTTGTTCCGCCGATTGTGCATTTTGGGGCATCATATGAGCGCACAGTCGCCCTAATGCTGCAAAAACGGGCTTGTCGCAACAACAACATCAACAGCATCATTTCGGTTATGGCATTGCACTGCCGCCGCCGCCAATGCCGCCATAAAACAATTTGCCTATGTACTTTACCGCTGCCAATCTTGGCAACAAAACGCACTTTGCCAGTCCGCTTCAGCGCCCTTTCTTAACTCAGGCGGAGGCTTGAGCCTCTGTACGGGTTTGCCGCTGGCAAACCCCTTGATGACATTACCGACATAAACCACATTCCGAATTACTTCCCAACAAAAAAGGATGCTCGCGCACCCTTCTTGTAACTTAAGACTTGTAACTTGCAACTACTCGTCTACTCGATCAGCGTCAAACCAGCCCAATTACCCTGCTTGCTGGCCGCTGCCTCGATCTCCTGAATCGTTTTGTGTTCGGCTTCGTTGTCCACTGCGTCAAACGTCTTCAGTACATCATAATTGGTGTTGCGCTGTGCCGGAATAAAACCCGCCGCCCGGATTTGCCGGTGCATCTCGCTCGGCAGCATCAAAGGACTAGCCTTGGTAATAGCACCCGCCGCGCTCACCACATTTTCTTCGATCATCGTACTGCCGAAGTCATCCGCCCCAAAATGCAGCGACATCTGCCCGACCTTCGCCCCTTGTGTCGGCCAACTGGCGCTAATATGTGGCAGATTATCGAGGAATATACGCGCAACCGCCGTATGCCGCAGATATTCCGTACTGGTTCCACCGTATTCGCTGGCAAACTTGCTGCGACCAAGCGGCGTGCCTTCAATCTGCACCGTCCAGCTAATAAAGGCGTTGAAGCCCATGCCGAAGCGCTTCAGGCTGTCCTCCTGCTCATCACGTAGCCGTTGTAAATGGTTCATCCGGTTCCGCAGTTCCTCACGGAAACCAATCACCATCGTAGCCGTTGTAATCAAACCCAGTTCATGCGCCACCTTCATCACACCGAACCAATCGTCGGTCATGATCTTCTTGGGTGTCACACGGTTGCGGATTTCGTCGTCTAGAATTTCGCCACCGCCACCCGGCAAGCCCATCAAACCCGCTGCTTTGAGTTCGGTCAGTGTTTCGCGCCACGTCTTGTTACCCATCGCGCTCATGTACTGGATTTCGCTGGGTGAAAACGCGTTAATCTCAATCGTCGGGAAGGTTTTGTGAATCCAGCTCACCAGATCAATATAGTATTCGTAGGGCAAATCGGGGTTATGCCCACCTTGCATCAGGATACGGGTCGCGCCCAGTTCCAACGCCTCTTTGATCTTGTTACCGAGGATCAACTTGCTGTTGACATAGCCCTTTTCTTTATCACCCGGCAGCGCGTAAAAGTTACAGAACTGGCAGTCCGTCACGCACACATTGGTGTAATTGATATTCCGGTCAATCAAGTAAGTGACCATATCACCCGGAACAAGCTGCTGGCGACGTGCATTCGCCGCGTCGGCTAAATCGAGCAGTTCCGCATGTTCGTAGACATACAAGCCTTCGTCGTAGCTGATACGTTTGCCTTCATGCACTTTTGCCAGAATTTGGTCAACCTGTGCCTGCACTGCCGGTTCATTTGTAGCCATATCTCATCTCTCCCTCGGTAAATTCGGCAAGGGTATCACAGTTAAACAATCAAATCCTGTGAGCAAAAACACCTTGCTACGGTTACGATAATCCCTTATACGCCTATACCACTTCCGGAATAGGCCGCTCCAGCACCGATGGATTTGCCTTGCTCCAATCGATTGCCGGATCAATGGTCTTCAAAAACGCCACCGCTTGCGCATTGGTAGGGAACGTCCGCAGCGGCGCACGAAATAGATTGGTTGCCACCGTAGACGCAAAGCGCACCAGTGGATCTTTTTGCCCGACCATCATCGTCCAGCGATATTTCGGATGGGTCTTATAATGGGCAAACGCCTTCGGGAAGTCTTTCACGCTCAGCGCCTTGGTCACATCGCTCAAATCGATAATGACATGGATCGATTGTGCCGGACTCAAATCAAGTTGATGGTTCATCGTTTCCATCTGAATCTTCACTTCATCCGCTTGGGTTGCGCCCCAATGCTTCACAAACAAAACTTGATCTTCCACGTACCCTTCAATACTAAAGTTCACGATGATGGCTTCCCGGCGCTGTGCCAATACATTAAGGTTAGTACCATCATAGCCGCATAGTAGTGCAGCTTACTGTAGCGATTTATACAGTAGGCACCGGTTCGCCCCAGAATTCCAACGACTTCCACTGGAAGCCATCCAGCGCCAGTTCGAGGTACAACTTCAATCCCGCCAGATCATCTTCCGTCAGATTGTAGCGCAAATCACGCAAGTAGCGTCGGCATACACCCGCCGGTAATCCCAGCCGTCCGGCATAACCTTGGGCTAAGGTATCGCGGCCATTTTCGGTTAAACCGATTGCTGTCGAGGCATACAATGCGTCGAACACACCTGCGTCCTGTAGTGCCTGAGCCTTATCTTTACGTGCCGCCCACACCGAGAACGTGAATGGTAAACCTGTCATCTTGAGCCATTCGTCGCCCAGATCATAAATATAGGGCAGTTCCCAACCTTTAGCATGGCTCAATGCCCGATGATGCACACCCTCAACCAGCGCGTCATCCCCGATAATCAGCGCCCCTTGATGCTCGGCCAACATACTTGGCAAATGTTGGCGTGTCACCGTAAAGGTTGGCTCAACATGATACCGTTCGCGGCACAACACTTTCAGCAGCGCCACACTCGTCGCCGAATGGTCGGTTAGCGCAATCGACTTGCCATCCAGTTCGCTCATGTCGGCGGCCCATGAAAACAGCAGCACCGTTTTCACCGCGCCCAAGCTGGCAATGCTCAACCCCGGCAGCACCACATATTCATCGGCATTACGTGCCGTCTCAATGGCTGAAATAGGCGCAAGATCAATCTCGCCTGCTTTCAACATGCGGTTCATCAAGGATGGCACACCGCGTTCGAAATGCACATCCACATCTTGTAACCGTTCCGCCAAATCATAGTGAAACGGCATCGTATTCAGGTAATCAATCAGTCCGATATTGAGCATCTTGCACTCAGCTTTCTTTGATCCACAATGTCATCAAATCCACAAAGAAAACTGTCTTTTTACACAACATATTAGGTAACCGATTCAAATCTCTATTTACTCAACCATATCGTCACAACTAGACCAATCATCAGAGCCATCATCCCCGCCCCAAATATGGATACCATCTGTACCGGACGGATAATCGCCGCCCGCCAACTGATGCTGTCTTCCGACTCTTGGTTCGCAACCCAAATATGCTGATCGCCGTGATGGATGGTCGCGCCCACCAACCATCCAACAATCCGTCTGAGCAGCGGATCAAGCACGCGCCAATAAAACAGCATCCATCCCCCGCCGATCAGAAAGAAGGCCAATCCACCAATAACCAGCGGGGAAACAGTAGTCACCATACACTTACATCACGCGTCTTGTAGGGGAGCACCTGAGTGTGCTCCCGAATAGTAAATAATTAGGCAAACACTTCGAGTTCGTTGTAAACCGTATCACGCTCAACCGGTGTATAGCCCGCCGTGCGGATGAACTGCATCAGTTGCGGAACAGTCATCACGTCCTTCTTCGCGCCCGCATCCTTATAGATGTGTTCCTCGATGATGGTACCGTCCATGTCATTCGCACCGAAGTTCAGTGCCACCTGCGCCAGTGCCGGAGTCAACATCACCCAATAGGCTTTGATATTCGAGAAGTTATCGAGCATCAAGCGGCTGATGGCGAGTGTCTTGATGTCATCCACGCCCGTTGTCCATTGGCGACCCAGCTTACGCCCCAGGTTATTTTCTTCTGGGTGGAAAGCCAGCGCGATAAAGGTCTGAAAGCCGCCCGATTTATCCTGCTGTTCGCGTAAAGCGATCATATGATGGATGCGGTGTTCAGGCTTCTCGATATGCCCGTAAAGCATAGTCGCATTAGTCTTGAGTCCCAGCTTATGCGCGGCATCGTGTACCGCCAGCCATGTTTCTTGATCGGCTTTTTCGGGGCAAATCTTCTTACGCACATCCCAATGGAAAATTTCCGCGCCGCCACCCGGCATACTATCTAGCCCCGCCTTGATTAATTCCTTGAGTACTTCTTCATGCGATTGATTGGTCAGCTTGGCGAAGTAATCAATCTCAACCGCCGTAAATGCCTTGAGGTGAATATGTGGGAATTCCTTTTTCAGCGTCTCCAACACATCCAGATAGTATTCAAAGCCGAGTTCGGGATGCAAACCGCCGACGATATGAAACTCGCGAACGCCTGCTTCGACGGCACCGCGTACCTTATCAGGTAGCTGGTTCGCCATAAACGTATAGGCACCCTCATCTTTATCACTGGTACGGGCGAAAGAACAGAAGTTACAGTGGAAAGCACACACATTGGTGGGGTTAATATGGCGATTCTTGTTGAAGTACACTTTATCGCCGTGAAGACGCTTGCGAACCACTTGCGCCAACTTGCCCAGCTTAATAATGTCGCGCTGCTCGAACAGCCACACACCGTCTTCATGGCTCAGTCGTTCGGCTGCCTGAACCTTGTCACTAACGCTCTTCCAGTCGGTCATTTGAGATCCACTCCCAGTTTGATTTATGAGGTCCTGTTGCTTTGTACTGAATACGGAGGTTTCCCTCATTATTCAGCTCATCATCATCGTTTGCTTTTAACGTTCACAAAATTGTGAATGTTCTGAATTTCACTTTTATTGTACAGCCAATTTGGATGAGTGTAAAGCATCTTTAGCTGATTTTCATTTTAGCTGATCGCAAGGATAGGCCGCTATATTTCTTAGGAAATAACTCATAATTTCTTCACAGAATTAAGGATTTGTATAAACTTAAACCAAACCATTACCATGACGAAATTCCTAACTCTTTTTCGTAACAATGCAGCGTATGATACAGGTAACAATAAGCTGCCAACTGGATAATGATGTAATGACGACACAACTACGCCCGATAACGACCTGCCAACAATGTGGTCAAGAAAATGCAGAAGGTTATATCCTTTGCGTAAAATGTGGTCACGCATCGCCACTGGCTAATGTGCAATCCACAGCCGCGCAGGATGTGACGTTCACAATTAAATTCAGTGTCGAGGGCGAAGAATTGCCATTGACGCTCGTGCCATCTCAACGCGCCATGATGGGACGGCAAGCCCCTTTCATGCTCCAAGTTCCCGATGTCGATTTAACAGCCTTGAGTGCAGCCGAACATGGCATTTCCCGCGTCCATGCGGTCATCGATTGCACACGTACTGGCTTACAGATTACCGATTTGGACAGTCGTAATGGCACGTTTGTAAACGGCGAAAAACTTCATCCTTTCAATGCTCATGTACTGCGCCACAGCGATACCGTGCGCTTGGGCAGTTTGTCGTTGAATGTGAATATTAAAGTTGACCGCCGCGCACCGGTTGAACCTGTACCCGCGCCAGCGCCACGCACACTCCCACCGGAAATTCAGCCCAAAGTGACGCGCTTGCTCACGCTGGCGGCACAGGTCAATGGGAACTTAATGAGTCCCGTACCTGTTCAAATGCCGGCAAGTAACTCGCCCAAGTTGAATACGGCGAAC
This sequence comes from Anaerolineae bacterium, assembly GCA_013821665.1. Lineage (GTDB taxonomy): Bacteria > Chloroflexota > Anaerolineae > Aggregatilineales > Phototrophicaceae > CFX2. Next base: position 1,088 of record JACDGI010000403.1, on the reverse strand, counting down.
TAAACACAGTCGTCACAATGATCGCATCTGCCAGCGTAACGGGATCAATCTCGTTACGCTGATCCGCCACCGTTACCGCGCTTTCATCCACTTTTCCTGTCATCAAGCGAATCAATGTTTTGCCATCCGGCGCGACAAAAATCACTGATTGAGCAGCTTGCGCTTCACCCGTAATCACCCGCCACCCCTCCGGTATCCGCGCACTGAACACTACACCCTGATAAACCTGATTATCAACCAACACTGGCGGCCCCGGTGTATCATCCAAATTATCCGGCACATGCGCCGGAATACACCCTACAAACAATAGACAGCACAACACAACCGCGTAGCTGAAATAACCCTTTGCGCCTTTGTGTCTTTGCGTCTTTGCGTTAAATGTCTTTGGCTGGTTCATGGCATCCGGTTCGGCGTATTCGGATTGGTTGCCATATCGCGCGAACGGGGATCGCCACACCAGATAAAACCCGCCCAACGGTCAATCTTCCATTGGCCGTCAGGAATTTGAGACACATGGAAATAACTGCACACGCCGCTTGCGCCTTTGTCGTTCTCATAGGTGGCGATGACTTCAATATCCCAAGCCGCGCCATCGGGGACCGCTCGACGGAAAACAGCGTGTTGTAAAGCGCCCCACTCCGGCGGTGCATAACCTTGTACACATGCAGAAGGCTTTCCATCTTTGCAGGTTGAGGCCACGGCCTGAGCCAAATCACTACTCAATAAGCGCAATGCTGCTGCATCATCACCATGACCGGCGGCGTTAGCAAAGTTCGCCGCAACCTCAAAAGCGGGATTGGTTTGGGGTGTCGTCAACGCTACAACCACCAGAACTAACACCGCGATAATAGCCAGAACAGCCAAGCCAATCGACAAAGAACGTCTTACCTGCATACCCACCTCAAACCCATGCCGCGAAAAGTCTACCTATTAAACTGTTCACCAACCGAAATAGGAATAGGCAAGATATTTTCGCGCGGTGGATACGGGCACATGGCGAACGGGGTAAAAGCGCAGGGTGGATGATAGGCTTTATTGAAATCCAGATCGATGAGGCCATCACTTTGGATTGGTGCATAGAGAAAGCG
>JACDGI010000402.1:1822-7490 GCA_013821665.1 Anaerolineae bacterium | reverse complement strand
GCAGCTTTTTGCTCAACATCGAACGCATTGGTGTCAGCGGTGAATCCGGTAGTGCGCTGCGCTACGGCGACTCGGTCATCAACAACATCAGCAACATGTCGCCGCAAATCTACTATAGTTTTCAGGCCAAGCAAGGTGACATCATTGACGTGACCATGCAGCGCAATTCGGGCAACCTTGATCCGTATTTGCAGGTGGTGAACAGCGATGCCAAAGTGATCGCTGAAAGTGACGACATCAGTGGGTCGGGTTCATTAGATGCCGGTGTAAAAAGTCTGGTGATACAAGACACAGGCACATATATTATCGTGGCGACGCGTTATGGCGAGGCAGCCGGTACATCATCAGGGCGCTACATCTTAACCGTGGCAGAAGCCGATAACAGCGGGTTAGGTAACGCCTTCGAAACGGCAGTCGCGCTCAAGGTCAACGATACGGCTGAAGGTGAAATTACCGATACCAACTTCCAGAAGTATTACACCTTTGAGGCGAAGAAGGACGATCTCATCGGCGTACAAATGAACCGCATGAGCGGATCGGTGGATACCTTGCTAGCAATTGCTGACCAAAACTTACAAGAACTGGTCAGTGATGACGATGGTGGCGGCGGACAAAACGCCAAGATTGAGGGCTTCCGTGTGCCTGAAGACGGCAAATATTATATTATCGCCACCCGCGCCGACCGTCAGGCTGGAACAACATCGGGCAAATTCAAGTTGACCTTCCAAAGTTTGGGTAACGCCTTTGATGGTGTACCCGACGGCACGCAGCGTATCAGTTACGGTACGACGATCACCGGCAGACTCGATCAAACCACACCCGAAATCCAATTCGCATTTTTCGGCACAAAAGGCGATGCCGTGACTATTTCCCTCAATCGGGGTGACGGCGATCTTGATCCAACCGTTTATCTGCTCGACAGTAACCAGACCGTTATTAAGCAGGATGATGACAGTGGCGGCGGACAGAATGCGCGGATTACCCGTTTTGTACTGCCGCAGAGTGGCGCGTATTTCATTAAGGCCACGCGCTTTAACGGCACCGATGGCAATCCCAACACGCAAGGCAGCTTCATTCTGGTTCTGGCAAGAATTGTGCAATAAGCTTTACGCTTTTTAGTTTTTGGCAAGACTACAATAGGATTATGAAGTATCGCTCCGGTCAAGAATTAATTGTTCATACCTTGAACAAACTTGAACCACATGGTACTTTAAGCATGTTAGATGAATGATATAGTCACGATTTGAGTAGACACAGCACAGTCTATGGAAAACCAACCTAAAACATCACAATGGCAAGATTGGGCACTCATTGCACTCCGCTGCCTATTGCTGGTCGTCCTCGCGGTTGAATTACCGACTTTGCGAACAACTGATAATGTCCTTTACGCCCAGAGTGAAGTCACTATCGCGCTGGTGATCGGCGTCCTGAGTACCGTTTTACTGCTCATTCCGATCATGTTTCCGGTGCTGCGCGTTTTGCTGCCACCTATCGTCGTCGTCAGTGATTGGATCTTGATGGGGCTGGTGGTTTACATCAGCCGGGGCGATACGCTGGTAACTGTCGCTGCCGGTGGGTTAATCATCACCACCAGTGAATTACGCTTAAAAGTTTATTGGGGCAGTGCGCAGGCCATTGGCATCATTCTTGTGGTGCTGTTAGTGCGTCCCGAAATCGCCAAATTAGTCCCATCACAGGCGGCTATCCTATCGAGTCGGATGCCAATCTTCATTCTGGCCTTGTTTGGCATCGTTGCCAACGGCTGGACGTATGCCATCCAAAAACAAATTGGCGCACAAGAAGCGCAGCTTTTAGCGGAAAAGAAAAACCGCGAAAGCCAATTGATGGATATGCAAGAGCGTACCCGTGCTATTTACGATATGGCAGCGGTGCTGAGTTCGACCCTTAACTACGAAAAAATTCTGCAAGCCGCCATGAACGTCGGTTGGTTAGGGTTGCGCGATAAGAAGCGCGAAATACCCGAAAAACTGGTCAGCATGGTGCTGCTTTTCCGCGCATCCGATAACTACTTACATGTAGTGGTGAGTCGTGGGCTAACGCGGCTGGATGAACAACGCGCGACACCGGGATTAGACGGTGTGATGGGCGAAGCGCTCAAGCAGACGATCCCTGTCTTTGGCGATAGCCCACGTAAAGACGAAGAGTTAGGAAATTTTGTCGCCTTCCAAACCATGCGCTCGGTGATGTGCGTTCCACTGCGGGCGGGCTTTGATAATTACGGCATTACAGTCTATGGCAGCCCTTTCCCCGATGCCTTCACCAATGAGCATATCGAACTGCTAACTGCTATCGGTTCACAGGCCACGATTGCCCTGCAAAATTCTCATCTTTACCAGAACTTACTCGATGAGCGCGACAAACTGATCGACGCGGAAGAAGAAGCACGTAAAAAGCTGGCGCGCGATTTGCACGATGGGCCAACACAAGATGTGGCAGCCATCGCCATGCGCATGAGCATCATACAGAAACTTTTAGAGGTCAACCCCACTCAGGTGCCTGTAGAATTGCGGAAAGTTGAAGAAATAGCTCGTAAGACCACTAAAGAAATTCGACATATGCTGTTCACACTGCGGCCTTTGGTACTGGAAAATCAGGGGTTAACAGCGGCCTTAGGTCAACTAGCGGATAAGATGAAAGAATCGTATGATCAGCCGGTGACAGTACGAGTGAGCCGCGATGCCGACCGTTACCTCGACGCGCACCAGCAAGGCGTTATCTTCTACATTATCGAAGAGGCGGTCGGCAACGCCCGCAAGCACGCTCAAGCCGATATGATTACCGTCAACGTCTATAAGCAAGAAGATGTTATTCTGGTGAACATCAGCGATAATGGTGTGGGCTTCGACACCACAGAAGCCGAAAAGAAGGCGATGGATCGCGGTGGACATCTCGGCATGATTAACCTGCGCGAACGTGCTGAAATGGTCGGTGGTACGCTGCGGATGGAAAGTGCGTCAGGCAAAGGCACATCCATCACCGTTGTCGTGCCCATCAAAGACAAGGCTGGCGATGGTTCCAGCACGACCATGAAAGCACAGACCTCGGCGATGCGCCAAGCGAGTGGCAAAACGACTAAACTGGAAGCTGCGGCTATGGAACGGGTACGGCAGCAATCCGGCAACAAGTGAGAAACCATTTCTAAATGACCCATTACGACCGCGCGGCTGAACGCGGTGTTCCCAGTCTGGTATGGCGTGCCGGACAAGAACGCCGTTTGCATATGATCGCCCAATGGACGCGGCTGCAAGATGCCAAAGTTTTGATCGCGGGCGTTGGCATCGGCACCTATGCCGCCCAAATCCGTCATCGTTACACGCCAGATGTGGAAGCCTTTGATATTGAAGCCGAGCGCGTGGCTGAAGCGCGTGTCGAAACACCCCACTCGCTGATTGCTGCGGCTGAAGCCCTCCCCTACCTTGATAACTACTTTGACACCATCCTTTCGCATGAGGTTTTAGAACATGTGCTGGATGATCGTAAGTCCATTCAAGAAATGGTACGTGTTCTGAAACCGGGTGGACGGGTTATTATTTTCGTACCCAATCGTTGGTATCCTTTTGAAACACATGGGCATTACTGGAAAGGTGAATATCACTTCGGTAATACCCCGTTGATTAATTACTTACCAGATGTCCTTCGTAACCGGCTCGCGCCACATGTGCGAGCTTATACCGCACACGGGTTACGCGGCTTATTTGATGGATGTCCGGTGAAGGTCGTCAACCACCAGCGGATATATGGCGGTTACGACAATATTATCGCGCGACTAGGGACAACGGGACGGGTGATTCGGGATACGCTGTATCATATTGAAGGTACACCGCTTGATTTGTTCGGTTTATCACATTTGCTAATCATGGAAAAAACAACTTGACCGCACTCAAAGACCAATTTCTGCTCGATCCGTCCGTGACCTTTCTCAATCATGGTTCATTCGGGGCCTGTCCCAAACCCGTATTTGAAACTTACCAGAAGCTCCAACGTGAACTCGAATGGCAGCCGGTGGATTTCTTAGGACGGCGTGCCGATGACATGTTGGCTGTCGCCCGTGCCGCGCTCGGCAAGTATCTGAATGCCGATCCTGACGATCTGGTCTACTGCATGAACGCGACATTGGGTCTGAACACGGTCATCAAGTCGCTGAAGTTGGAAGCGGGCGATGAAATCCTGACGACCAACCACGAATATGGTGCGTTGAATAATGCTTGGGCCTTCTTCTGCCAGAAAACCGGCGCGAAGTACATCAATTATCCTATGCCGCTGCCTGTCACCACCCATGCAGCCTTTGTCGAAGATTTTTGGAAGGGCGTAACACCCCGCACCAAAGTCATTTACATTAGCCATATTACCTCACCTACCGCGCTGATTTTTCCGGTGAAGGAGCTGGTTCGCCGCGCACGCGAAGCTGGCATCCTGTCGATTGTTGATGGCGCTCACGTACCGGGGCAAATCCCGCTGGATTTAACCGACATTGATGCCGATTTTTATTCCGGCAACCTTCACAAATGGCTGTGTGCGCCCAAGGGTTCAGCCTTCTTGCATGTGCGCCGTGATAAGCAAAAAATGATTGATCCGCTGGTAATTAGTCACGGTTGGACAAGTTCGTCTTTCATTGAGCAGAATCAGTGGCAGGGTACGCGCGACATCTCATCATTTTTGAGTGTCCCAGCCGCCATCGAATTCTTTGAGGCTAATAACTGGACATCAGTACGCGCAGCCTGTCACCAACTGGCAACGGAGGCACGCAATCATATCGCTGCCATGACCGGTGCGACACTGCCTTGCCCCGATGGCGCCGAGTGGTATTCACAGATGGCCTTTTGTCCACTGCCACCCGACAGCGACATGACCGAAATCAAAAACCGCTTGTACGACGAATTCCGCATCGAAATTCCAGCAATTGATTGGAACGGCTGGAAAGGTGTGCGCGTATCCTTTCAGGGTTACAACACCTCCGATGACCTTGAACATCTGCTCAGCGGTTTGCAGGCTGTGTTAGGGAAATAATCAAGCGACGAGGCTGCTTAACGTCACTTTTTCTTGCCGATATACAGAAGATGCCTTGATGCTCCAATGGTTGACGGCTCTGCACTGATCGCATAAAAAAGATCAAGCCAGAGTTGACGCTGCTTGCCCTGAAGTCTGTTATAGCTCTCATCATCGGCTGAAATGGCAGGTTCAACCCCTGCCACAGTTAAGGTTTCAAATCCAAGGGCTTCATGTAAAGGCGCAATTTCAGAGATGTAAGCAAAGTAGCCACGAAACCCACCTTTGGGAAAATCATCAGGGCGTTTACCCCTCGCTATAAACGACTGTACATGTGCCTGATTTTCAATCCAATCTGGAGTGTCTTTGATCAAATCGCCCATAATGCCAAAACGACTAATAAAGGATGAGAATAAGATGCCACCCGGTCGTAAGCGGTCAAATACTTGTTTCAAAACGGCTTGCCGATCTATTTCTTGAATCAGATGGTAGAGCGGCCCCATCAGCAGAACAGCATCAAATCCTGTCTCCGACACTTGGCTGAGATCACGCGCATCCGCCACTACAAGCTGCACCTGCTGCTCTAATCCCGCATCGACAAGATTTTTCCGACACACTTCAATGAGTGCCGCCGACAAGTCAACAGAGGTGAGCGTATATC
>JACDGI010000402.1:0-1812 GCA_013821665.1 Anaerolineae bacterium | reverse complement strand
GCGTATATCCTTGTTTAGCCAATTCCAGCGTATACCTTCCGGTCGCAGATCCAACTTCCAGAATTGCGCCTTGGGCGGGTAGATATTGGCGTAAATAGCGCCATGTCAAGTCATACTCTAGTTGATGCTGTTCGAGCCGGGTATGCTCTTTTTGCGGATCACTGTTGTAAAAGGCGCTAATGTCACTCACATCATCAAGCATCTCGCCCTCCAAATGACTTCAGCCAAAGTCAGCATATTGATTAAGCCGGAACCGACTCCAGCGCCAAATCATGCAAAGCAATTACCGCGCGTTCAAGATCGGACTCGGCCACTACAAATGAAATGCTGCACTCGGATGAGCCTTGAGCAATCGCAATCACATTAATCCGGTTGTTGCCCATCGTCGAGAACACACGTCCCGCCACACCGGGGATACCACTCATACCTGCCCCGACTGCCGTGATAATCACCACGTCATCACGCACGTCCACGCGCTCAATATCACGGGTCGCAATTTCGGCTGCGAGATGCAATTCAATATTATGTTTAACCGCGTCGGCAGTCGTATCAGTCACCAAAAAGCAAAAGCTCTGTTCAGACGAGGACTGCGAAATCATCAAAATACTAGCTCCGGCACTGGCCGTGGCATGAAACGTACGTCCGGCGATACCCGGCACACCAATCATGCCTTTGCCACTGACGGTGAGCAAACTCACTTTTTTGATGCTGGTAACCGCTTTAATGACGGTGGCACTCGGTGCGCCCAACTCGCCGATAAGTGTGCCGGGATAAGTGGGATTAAAGGTGTTGCGGACACGGATTGGAATAGCTTTATCCAGAACAGGTTGAACCGTCTTGGGATGCAAAACTTTCGCGCCGTAGAAGGCCAGCTCGCCCACTTCCTGATACGAGACATACGGTAGTACGCGCGCGCGCTTATCCACACGCGGATCAGTGGTCATCACACCGTCCACATCCGTCCAGATAACCAGCTCATCACTGTTGCTGGCGGCTGCGAAAATCGCGCCACTATAATCACTACCACCGCGTCCCAATGTGGTCAATGTGCCGGTACGCGTTGCACCGATAAAACCGGTGATGACAGGTGTTATACCATCTGCCAGCGCTGGCATGAGTTTGCTATCAATACGCGACTGTGTTTCATCCCACAACGGCGTTGCATTCTGGAAGCGGTCATCCGTCACAAGGAAATCACCTGCGTCAAAAGCCGCTGCTTCAATACCCTGCGCTTTAAGGGCCGCCGCGACCAACCGACTGCTCAAGCGTTCGCCATACGCCACAATCGCATCCGATATACGCGCGGTTTCTTCGCCGAGGATGCTCACCGCATGGCAGATTTCGGTGTATTCGTCCAGCAGCGTCTTGGTTTGGAGGAGGGTTTTTTCGCGAACATCGCCGGGTGGCACCAGAATATTGAGCGTATCATCATGCCGGTCACGAAGTTTACTGGCGGTCGATAAGTAACCCCACTTATTGCCACTGGCAGCCATCTTGACCGAGTTGAGCAGTTGATCCGTCACACCGGCCATCGCAGATACGACAACGATGATGCGATTACCCTCTTCTCGTGCTTCCTTGACGATATTCACCAGATTGGCAATGGCTTCCGGACTGCCAACCGATGTACCCCCAAACTTCATGGTTATGGTCTTCATAGCGGATGTTCCTTGGTTGAAAAAATAAAAAAAGCGTGTGGGGTTTCCACACGCTTCTGTTAGCATCACCGTTTAACTGGCTGGCTCAGGACAGACGGAAAACCCCTCTTGCACTATTGTGCCGAGTAGTCATCATACCCATAGTCATCATGCC
>JACDGI010000401.1 GCA_013821665.1 Anaerolineae bacterium | reverse complement strand
ACCTGAACCCTCAGGAGCATATCTGGGCGCAAACACGGGATACCATCAGTCACAACTATACCTATCGTTAATTTCAACCCTTGATCGACAAGTTCGAAACCTATCTCAATTCCGCCCTGTTTTCAACCAATTTTGTGGATAACTTTACTCCGCTTGGGCTAGGCGTTTTTTAATCTGGTGCTATTAGTTAACTAACAAAATGACTAGGTGTACTCTCCTAGAGTGAGATGGGATGGATCAAATAAGAAGCGTTCGGGTTGTTGTTGCCATTGATGGCAGATGTATTGATAGGGTGTTAATCCCTTCAATTTTTTAAGGCGTTTGGCGAAATTTGGGCATCATACTGAGAAGAATAGGGTATATAAATAGCAGATTTGACAAAAAAGGGTATATTGTATACAGTATTCGGAATACTAAATTAACAATTATCATGACGATTATACGACATATAAATATTCGTGATGTTGGTTTGCAATAAGGGTCATGGAAAAAATTCGGATGAGATCATTGATAAACGCCAAGATGTGAGGACTCCTGAAAGCTTGGCACTTATGTAGCAAAGGGCTTATAGAATTGGATTGTCAAATTTACAATCGAGTTACTAGGGATGCCAATTCGCCTTGGCATCCGAAAAGAGTGGCAAAGAGCTATTTTCTTTAGAATACATTGTATACAATATGCAATATCGCGTTTTTGCTATGCCCATTAGCATAACCATTTCTGACACGAAATTCGGATAGCTGATCTTGAAAGGAGGTGGTTGCCACAAGTTGATAAACTATATTATTTGCCATGTAGGTATTGTAAAAGAAGACCATTAAAGGAGAAACATTCAGTGACTAAAAATATCCGTTTTACTATGATAGGAATCTTGCTCGTCCTATTAACAACATCAATATCTCTTTCTAGCGTAATAGCCGCGCAGGACTCTAAGAAAATATGTTTTGCTTTTGTAGATCTTGAAACTGAATTCTGGGTCGCAGGCCATAAAGCAATTGTCGAGACTCTCACGGCTCAGGGCATAGAGGTGATTGAAGTCAATGGTAATCAGGATGCTAACAAGCAGCTTGAACAGGTTAAAGACTGCATTGTCCAGGGAGTAGACGGTATCATTTTAATCCCACAGGACGGGGAAGAAGCAGTAGCAGTCGTGAAGGAAGCCCAAGAAGCTGATATTCCGATTGCCGTCTTCAATCGCCCACCCACAGATACGAGCAAAGGTATTGTCGTAGTCGCCGATAATGCCAATATCGCCGCACAAGCTGTGGAATATATGGCACAAAAAGCGATCTCACGTTTCGAAATAACCGGCCAGAAGATCAACCCGCTCATTATGGTTGGCGATTTGGGTGACCCTAACGCTGTTGGTCGTAAAGAGGGTTTCTACTCAGTCATCAATCGGTACCCTGACATTTTTAACACGCCGATTGAAGTTGCTACTGAATGGGATGCAAAGACCGGTCTAGCAAATTTGGAATCCGCCATTGCTGCTAATCCTAGTGTAGATTTTCTCTTTACTTCCTCTGACTTCCTATTTCCAGTTATTCGTTCGGTCTTGGAACCAAAGGGCATGTGGGTAAAAGCTGGTCAGAAGGGTCATGTCATTATGGGCGGACTTGACGGCGACGCGACCGCTTGCCAACTCATCCAGGATGGTTATGTGGACACAACTGGAGTGCAAGACCTCTACAATGAAGCCACGCTGACATTAGATGCGATTACAGGCGCAATTGCCAATGGTGAAACCCAACCAAACCAGGTTCTCCCAGACCCTGGCTTTGCACTAACATCTGCGAGCATTATTTTTGAGCCAACTCGCATGTGGGGATGCAAATTGCTGGCTGAAGGATTCCTGAAAAAGTAATAACTAACCTCGCAGATGATACAGGGCAAGCTGTTTTGCGGCTTGCCCTCAAATACCCTAGCGGGGCAATAGCGAAAAATCAAAGCATACAGCCCGGGTGGACTTTGAGGAGGACGTATGGTTACGTTAGATGAACAGATAGATGCTGAGTCGCTGAATGTAACAACGAAAAGCATTCCAGCAAAAAATCTGTTGAATATCTTAACTGGTTTTTTCCGACGGGCACTGCTTTCTGAGTATTTTATTCTTTACCTAACAATCACTTATTTCATTATCCTCTCTATTTTTTTCCCAACGCTTGCTGATCCCAAAAATCTGAGTAACCAACTCTCCAATGTATGGCCTCTGTTAGCGGTTGCAGTAGGGCAAACATTTGTACTAATTATTGCTGGGATAGATCTGTCACAAGGTTCGGTGATGGCAATCACTAGTGTAATAGGTGCGATTGTCATGACAACTGCCTTAGACCCAGAGAAATATAGGAATAGTCCTCTTTGGGGAACGCTGCTGAAAGAAACCGGCGGTATTCTCTCTGGCAATCCATTAGCGGTATCGGCAGCAGTTATCATTATGTTAGGATTAGGCGCATTGATCGGCTTTTTCAATGGTACGGCAATTACACGCTTCAATATGCCGCCCTTTATGGTTACGCTAGTATCGTTGATATTTTTTAGTGCTTTTGCCATTTACCTACCTCAGTCGCGCAATATCAATAACTTGCCACCAGACTTCCTCAAACTCGGTCAGGGCGATATTGTCTCTGTCTACCTAGGTGAGAAAGTTGAATCCACCATTAAGAGACGCGAGATCCTACCTTTTGTCACATACCCGATGATTATTTCGCTTGGAGTAGCACTAGCTGGACAATTTCTCCTCCGACGTACCGTTTTTGGCCGTCAAGTTTATGCTATTGGAACAAATCGCAAAGCTGCCGAAATTTCTGGCATACCGACTAAAAGAGTCATCATACTGGTCTACATGTTCAGCGGGATTTGTGCTGCGATTGCTGCAATCCTCTATTCAGCACGTTTAGAGGCCGGCAGGCCAACGCTGGGAGCGGGTAACCTGCTTTTGGACATAATCGGCGCTTGCGTTATCGGTGGCACCAGTTTATTTGGGGGCAAGGGAAAAATTACGTGGACATTCTTCGGTGTGCTCTTTTTCGTATTACTTCTCAATACACTCAACACCATGCGACTTTCGTCTTTTCATATTGACGCGCTTAAAGGCGCTATTATCCTCATCGCGGCATTACTTGATGTGACGCGCACCCGGTTACTTTCTGGGGAGCAGCGTACATGAGTCAAAAGATATTGGACTTACAAGCAATTAGCAAGGCGTTCTTTGGAGTGTATGCGGTGCGTGAAGTTAGCCTAAGTATCGAGGCTGGACACATTCTCGGCTTAATTGGGCAGAACGGCGCAGGCAAAAGTACCCTGATGAACATCATCGGAGGAGTGGTACCGCTTGATGCTGGATATATTCTGCTAGGAGGACAGCCGTATACACCTATCGGGCCAGCAGATGCTAATAAGGCAGGAATCGCATTTATTCATCAAGAACTTAATTTGTTTACTAATCTGAGTATCGCTGAGAATATCTTCATTGACAGCTTTCCCAGCAATCGCTTCGGTCCTCTTAGCATCATCAATCGAGCAGTAATGCACAAGAAAACCCGGGAACTCCTAGCCGCGGTTGATTTAGAGGTGTCGCCTGATACTATCGTTGAACACCTGTCACCCGGCGAACGGCAACTAGTGGAAATCGCACGGGCACTTCATCTGGATGCCCGTATTATCATTTTCGATGAACCTACCACCTCACTCGCTGCACGCGAAACTAAGAAACTTTTTGAAATTATGAATCGCCTTCGAGAAGCGGGCAAAACTATGATTTACATTTCGCACATTCTGGCAGATGTGCTGCAACTTGCAGACGACATTGCCGTTATGCGAGATGGGGTGCTTGTGGAAGCCAGCAGCAAGGATGCCTTCGATGTTAATCGTATGATTTCGCTGATGGTCGGACGCAACATTGAGCAGCTTTACCCACCGCGCACTTCGACAGCGCAAAAGCAATCCGTGATGGAAATCAAGAATCTATCACAAAGCGGCATAATTAGGGACGTCAACCTGACGTTACAAAAAGGTGAAGTACTGGGTTTATTTGGACTGATGGGTTCAGGACGTACCGAATTGGCGCGGATTATTTTCGGCATAGATGATTTCGAACAAGGTGAGATCATAGTCGAGGGAAATTCAGTTCGCAATCGATCACCCCGTGAGAGCATCCATAGTCGAGTGGCGTTCGTCACCGAAAATCGGCGCGAGGAAGGACTGATGATGAGCCTAACGATCGCCGACAATATTGCTGTCGCGTCACTCCCGGAATTTGCACACACACCGCTGCACCTCATTGACCAGAATCGTATGATAGCGACGGCGAACAATATGGCGAATGCACTGCAAATTAAAAGCAACTCGATTGACAGTCAGGCAGCCAAGAGCCTCAGCGGTGGAAACCAGCAGAAGGTGGTTATTGCTAAATGGTTGATGTCTAGGCCGACTATTTTCATTATGGACGAGCCAACACGAGGTATAGACGTGAGCGCCAAGTACGAAATTTACTCGATCATTAACGATCTCGCAGCGCAAGGCCGAAGCGTGTTGTTTATCTCTTCCGAACTCGAAGAACTAATTGGTATGTGTGATCGAATATTGGTTATGAGCCGAGGCGAAGTAATGGCCGAGTTTGGGCGAGAAAACTTTAATCAGGAGCAGATTTTGCGGTCAGCCTTCCGAGAAGGAAATAGCGAAGGATGAAACCGATAAATGCCGAACGCATCAGTACCTTAATGTTGCAGAACACAACTTTGATTTTGTTTGTTATGATCTTCCTATTTTTTGGTATCCAGTCACCGCGTTTTCTAGAGCTAGAAAGCATCTCCAACATTGTCAAGCAAGCATCATTCACTGGAGTGGTAGCGGTGGGCATGACATTTGTGCTGTTGACGGCAGGAATTGATATTTCGGTTGGCTCAAATATGTATCTCTCGTCGTTGGTGGCTGGCCTTCTTTTCCGCGACCAGAATTTCGGTGTGGTCGCGGCGCTGCTTGCAGCATTGGTTACCGGAGCGCTTTTGGGTGCATTTAATGCCTTCTGCATCGTACGATTGCGAATTATCCCATTCATCGTTACCTTGGCAACTCTTGTTGCTGGACGTGGTTTGGGTACTGTGCTGACCGAGTCAGTCACTTTAGACTTCCCACAAAGTATTCTTGATTTCGGTCACTCAAAAATTCTTGGCCTTCCTATGCCCATTATTGTTTTCACCTTCGTAGTTATACTTGCCTATCTAGTGCTGACGCGCACGCCGTTCGGTCGGCAGATTTATGCTGTCGGAAATGACGTTGAAGCGGCAAAAAAAGCAGGTATAAATACGGGACGAGTTATTGCGTTAGCCTATATTATTTCCGGGGTGTGTGCCGCATTAGGAGGGTTCATCCTGATGTCGCAAATTGGACGTCTCGACCAACAATATGCAGCTGGCGAGGAATTTAATGTTATTGCAGCGGCAGTTCTCGGAGGTACAAGCCTATTTGGTGGTGTTGGCAATGCTTTTGGCGCAGTGGTAGGGGCGGTTCTGGTGCAGATGGTTCAGGCTGGACTGGTTTTCAATAACGTCAACTTATACCTACAACCGATGGTTCAGGCAGTCATCATATTTATAGCTGTATTTTTTGATAGCCTGCGAGGTACGCGGCTGGCACGGCTTAAAAGACGATTTATCCGAACTGAGGCGTAACGACGATACACCCGAAGACGCTCTTTACTCTTTATTGTGGACTAGACATCGGTCAATAGAAAAGATTCGGCTGGTTTAAGAGAGTAGTGGCCCAGGTTTGTGAGTTGCAACACGACATAGTGGCAAGTCTATAGATCAGATAATGCTGGATGGTTACTAGTTATTGCTCAAACCCCGTCAGCGTAGATGCTGGTATAACGAAATTATCTAACTTTGATGACCTTGGTTTCATCTTTAATGATACCGGTTCATCGACAGTGTACATTATTTACAAATGCTTATTCCAGAGTAAAGGAACTAGACATGCAGAAGTTGCGTTTTGCAATACTTGGGACAGGATTCTGGTCATACTTCCAGCTAGCTGCCTGGTATGAATTAGAGGGTGTAGAGTGCATAGCGGTATATAATCGCACTCGCTCAAAAGCCGAGGCATTGGCACAAAAGTTTGGGATATCCGCGGTGTACGATGACGTTGAAACGCTATTATTGCATGAGCAACTCGATTTTGTCGATATCATCAGTGACACGTCTACCCATGAAGCCTTTGTTCGGCTGGCTGCCACTCATCATGTACCCGTTATCTGTCAAAAACCAATGGCAGAATCTTTAGCATCTGCTGAAGAAATGGTACACGTCTGCAAAAATGCGGGCATACCCTTCTTCATTCACGAGAATTTCCGCTGGCAAACACCCATCCGTATTGTGAAGGAGGTTTTGGAAAGTGGAGACATAGGTCGTCCATTTCGCGCACGTATAGATATGGTCAGCGGCTTTCCTGTATTTGCTAATCAACCTTTCCTCAAGGAAATAGAAAATTTTGTTCTGACGGATGTGGGTAGCCACGTTCTAGATATTGCTCGTTTCCTTTTTGGCGAGGCTGCAAGCCTTTATTGCCAAACACAATGTATCCACACCGATATCAAAGGTGAAGATGTCGCAACAGTGATCCTGCGTATGCAGAGTGGAGCTTCAGTAGTAGTTAATATGGGTTATGCGGAAAACTTCCTTGAACACGACAAGTTTCCGCAAACGTATCTATTTATTGAAGGTGATCGTGGTTCTCTAGAGTTGGGACCCGATTATTGGGTGCGGATCACAACAGAGAAAGGCACACTTGCACGTCGGTGTCCCCCCCCCCGTTATATCTGGGCCGATCCCGCCTATGATGTAGTACATGCTAGTATTGTACCTTGCAACGAAGATCTATTGTCAGCGCTGCGAGGTAAGAAAATTGCCGAAACTACAGGCGATGATAATCTAAAAACCGTGCGCCTTGTGTTCGCCGCTTATGAATCAGCAGCGTGCGATGGAGTGATTCAATTGCAATGATCGTGAATTATGAACCCGCTATTTCATAAGATGCAGAATTGGCATCTTCAATATCCTAGTGCATTTACTTCGCCATATCTTACGACTAGAAAGGATAGGATGCTGCTATGCGCGCTGCTATCATTCATTCACCTATGCACATGCAGGTTGGAACGTGGGATAAGCCTATTCCGAGTGCTGGGGAGGTTTTAATATCGGTAGGCGCAACCGGCATTTGTGCAGGTGATATATATTTTTATCTGGGTAAAAACCCTTATGCCGTTTACCCACAAATTTGTGGACATGAAATTGCCGGTACGGTTATCGAGATAGGCGAAGGTGTAACCGAATTACAACCAGGCACTAGAGTCGCCGTCGAGCCATTTATAGGTTGCGGCAAATGTTATCCTTGCCGAATTGGTAAGTCCAACTGCTGTGCCAACTTGGAAATTATTGGTGTTCATAGACCGGGCGGCTTTGCTGAGTACCTCATCGCTCCCGCCTCTCACGTCCATAT
>JACDGI010000400.1 GCA_013821665.1 Anaerolineae bacterium | reverse complement strand
GTGTGTAACTGTATTAAATCTAGTTTATCGTCTTGGACAACCTTTTTTATAAGACCATTATGAAATTTCTGGGAGTTAAATGTATATGCAAAATGCCACAATACCATGATTTTCTCCTAATGTTATTAGCAGCGTTGTAGCTGGTGATGCCAGCCCATTTTATTATGATTTACATTTGAAAAAACAAACTCCCGCTACCGAACTCCAACCATTCCCCAACCTACTTAACAAGCCTGCTCCCGCAAAATGGTTAGTGCCAGTCGCTCTTAAGAGTTACAAAATGTTCTTCCAAAATGTAACCCATTGCCTCACCGCATCTGCTAAACTGTTTATTGGAGCGATTGCCTTTGCTCCCTTGCCCTGTTACTACGGGGAAAGGGTTGGGGTTAGGGGTATCTTTAACATCAGCAGCCCTATGGCAGTAACCATCCCCAAATGGCAGTATGCCGCCGCCGCCACTGCCGCCATAAAATGCACGAGTGAAATTGAAGAAAATGAAGAAATTTGAGAATCTTCAGCACTTCGCTCCCTCAAATTCGCCGTCGAAAGCATGTTGTAACAACAGCATCAGCAGCATCAACTGCAACACCTTAAGATGGCAGACTGTCGTAACGGGTTGTGCCTTCGATTTCGAGGACAAAATCGGCACCAAAGGCTTGAGAAGGGGTCAGCGCACCTTTGAAGTTACCATCCAGCACACGCTCGACCACACGGACTCCGGCGATCATCGTGAATTGATAGCCTTCCAGCGTTTCCAACCATGCTTCACGGGTTTCGCCTTTGCCATTACGGACGCTCACATAAACCGCCGAACGCCCTTCCAAGCGCGTTTTTTCGCTCGGCCCCGGCAGCATCCGCTCGATTTGACGCGAGGCAAAATTGCGAACCGATTTGATCTTGAGCAGGTTGACCAGCAGTGATCCAAAGATCGGCGACAGAGTCATCAACATGGGTGGCAAGCTGAGATAGACTTTGATATTGGGAATGCCTGTCGTCCGATAAGCGACTTCGACATCGCCCCACGAGGCTGGCATAACCGTTTTGGTGGCATGTGGAAAACGAACTTTGCGCTGCCCCGAACCCATCCGCAGCGTTTCTAACTTCGTATTCCGGCGTTCAAGCGTGCCAATGGTCGGCAGCAGTTCAACCATCGACTTCGCCGTGCCCGCGCTGAGTCCGTCGTTGGCACTGCCGCCGCTGCCACCGGCCAGCGCATCCACAGCCACTTCAAGGTAAAGCGCATCCGGCATTTGATTGGCGACATATTTGATCAGGCTGTCACTGGGAAGCACATCGAAGCCCACACCGGGGATAATGGCGATGCCCTTTTCACGGGCAGCCGCATCATAGCTGTAGGCATTCTGATAAACCGGCACTTCGCCCGTAATATCCAGATAATGAACGCCGGTCTGCAAGCAAGCCTTTAGAATCGGATCACTGGTAAAGATGAACGGGCCAGCCGCGTTGTAAACCAGCTCGACCGAACCCACCGCTTTAGCCAGCGCATCGGCATCATCCAAGCTGACGACCGCATATTCCAAGCCCAGACTTTCGGCCAGCGGACGCAGTTTGGCGGCGGAACGTCCGGCCAGCAGCGGTTTATGCCCGCGCCTGACCGCTTCTTCCGCCACCAATTTTCCGGTATAGCCCGTTGCGCCGTAAATCATCCAGTCGCCCATAATCGCTCCCTCAATATTGAAGGAGCGGATTGTATCACGATGGCAGGGACTGCGCCTTAAAAAATTCCCAGATGGTAACGGACGCATCAAAATCGAGGCTGGTCAGACCCAGATTAGTATCCGTCTGAACCGGATGCCCCGGCCATGTATGTCCACCGTGAAAAACCCCATACAGAATGACCGGTTGCTTGCACTTCACGGCCTCTTGTGTCAACAAACGGGTGCCATCCAAGGGATTAATATCCGCCGAGTCTTTGATTGGCCCTAATATGCTGCACTGATTATGCTTTCCCCAAAATCGCAAGCTATCCGTAGCCGAAAAATAGGCTGATTGAATGCCCATCCACGGCACAATCGGATCATCCGTGCCCTGAATAATCATCACCGGTTTGGGCACTGAATCTTTACATTGGTCAAATTCATAAATCGGGAAGGTCGAGGAGACCGACACCACCGCCGCAATTTTATCGGGCAAGACGCAGCCCAGCAGATAAGCCATCATGCCACCACGCGAATAACCCGCCGCATAAACACGCTTACGGTCAATATCCGCTTTGGCCGCCACCGAGTCGATGATATGCTCAAGATAACCCACATCATCAATCACACTGGCATCGTCGCCGCGTCCATCGTTCCATGCCGTGTTGATGGCATCAGGATAAGCCACGATGAAGCCTTCTTTGTCCGACAACTTATCAAAGCCAGTGAATGCTTCCATGCCCTGTCCAGTGCCACTCGCGCCATGCAGCATCAGTACCAGCGGCACCGATTTCTTGTCGTCAAAATATTTTTGCGGCACATGCACGATATATTGGCGAGTCAGATCTGCCACCTGCTGTCGCACGGTATATGAGCCAGCGGCCTTAAAGCGCACCGCCGGAGTCGCCTCCGCCGTGGCTTCAGAAGTGGCCTCGCTCGTCGCTTCTGCCGTTAGTTCGGTGGTGGCTTCAGCCGTTGCCTTAACCGAAGTGGCCTCTGCCGTTGGTGCGATGCTTGTGGCCTCGGCAGTTGCCTCAATAAGGGTGGCCTCGGTCGTCGCTTCGGCAGGTGTTGCTTCCGGTGTGGCATCCTGCGCGGCAGCAATACCAACCAAAAGCAGCAGCAGAACGAAAACAAAAAGCGCTTTTTTGATCATCATGTCCACGTCCGTATCACTAAAAGATATAGAGCCTATACCTAAAAATGGTCATTAAGGTTCAATTCAACACTTTGATTATGCCCCATAATCTTTCAATGCGGGCTGCCAAAGATAACTTTGTGGTGATAAGTTACAGCAATCCGTAGAATCCAAAGGTTCTGAACATCGCAGATTACAAAATTGACCTTTAGGCCGCAAGAAAGCCAAGCCGTTTAAGGGCAGTGGATGAGAGCGATTTTAGCTTTAGCCAAGAACAGGTTAGTTGTATAAGTTCAACCACACGACAAACCTCCGCTTGCCGAACGCGCTCAGCCAAAGCGAATAATTTCAACTATGATTAAGATATGTTTTATCGTCTTGGGGAAATATCATGGTCAAACGTTTTGTCGTTGTGCTGCTATTCAGCCTAGCAGCCAGTATTTACATTATGCCTGCGCGGGCAGCCGGCACACCTTGGACTGCTTGGTTATATGAGGATCAACTCGGTCGTATGACGCAGGTGGATTCCAACGGCACCATGCTCAAACAGATTCAACTACCATCCGGCACAGGTGAAGGCTATTCGCGGAATATTGCCGTTTCGCAGGATGGTGGATTGGTAGCCTACGGTGGAACCAGTACCAGCACCAACAATGTCTACATTTTTAACCTTGCCACCAACCAGAATTTATTTGAATTCAATGTGCCGCAAAACGCCAATACCAGCTTTGAATTTGGCGGCGATGCCTTGAGTTACAGCGAAAACAACGGAACCTTCGCCTTCAGCTATGGCGGTGTCGGCATTCAGTGGACGTTGGTGGTCATCGACATCAAGACGCTTTCGGCAAGCTCGCTCAAACAAAGTGATCCGGCTGCTGCCAGCCTCGCGGATACCGGCATTTCATTCCTTCCGTTCGTAACCTATAACCGCAACAATCAAATCACATTTATGATGATCCCTTACGGCACCGACGGCGCTCCAAGCTATAAAGCCTTCACTTGGAATCGGGATACCAACAGCGTTGCACCGAACGCGATATATACCGAACCGGATTCGGCAACCTTCCTACCAACCAACGAAGTCATCAGTACCATTTCGGATGATGCCTTCCCCGGCAGCCGTTTGCCCGACACTGATTTTCCGGTGACCAATACCTTGCAGGTCTTTGATCCCAAGGTCAACCAGCGCTTCATCGTGACTCCTTTACCCGGAATTTATAACCCACGGTTCATCCAAGGTGGTGAACGTGTGGCTGTGTCACATGATTATGTGCAATCCGATGGTACCCAAATCCAATCGCTTTTAGTCGTAGAACGCAGCGGTGTATCCAGCAGTCCTGTTAATGGTGTACGACAAACTAGCATCAATGGCGTTTTAGGCACGCAGGACGGTTTCATTTTCTCCTCCAGCAGCGGAAGTGATCCCAAATCCAACGGCACCAGCCTCTTTTATGTGGCAACACGCGGGATCAATGATAGTTTTAATGCCGTTCCCGTTTGGAGCAGTCCACCCGGCGTGAATGGGCGCTTGGTGTGGGTCAGCGACTCGGCAGCCGCACCAACCACAACCTTTTCACCGTGGGGGCAGGTTCAAGCACCGCCGACAGCCACCGGAAATAGCGTTTATGCAGTCGGAGTCACAGCGACAGTCCAAACCACCAATAATGATGTCCTGAATTTACGTAATGGCCCCGGCCTCACCTTTCAGCGCTTGGGGTTAGTCCCCAACGGCACAATTGTCACCTTGATTGAAGGACCACAAAACGCCGATGGTTTGATCTGGTGGCGCATTCGTCTGCCCAATGGCACTGAAGGCTGGGTCGTTACACAGATTGATGGCATCACAACTCTGGTTCCGCAGTAAGTCGGACAATCACTCAGCGGGAGAGTCAGAGACTCTCCCCTACGAACGCGCTCCGTATTATAGGCTTGGCATCAACACCAAATCCGGCTCAACCCACTGCTGACGCGCTAATGGTGAACGCAGCACATCGGCGCTATAGTGCCTTTCAATCAGATGGCTATCGAGGATTTGCGGGAAGTACACTAGAAAATCATCGAAGTCGTCAATCTGCGGCTGATCTTGGATCATGTGCTGCACGACACGCGCCCAAAACACGGTCATCGTCTCATGATATTTGGTGGTTGCGCCCAACCGTGCGGCAAAAGTCTGAATACCGCTGCGGATGCGAACAATCCCTTTATCCCAACCGTCGGCACGTAAATACAGCCACGCCATGCGGATGTGTCCGCGATGCGAAAACTCACTTGGCGAAAGACTGCCATCTTCAAAGGCCTTCAAAAATGCTTGGTCGTCCATCTTTACTCACTCCTTTTCCCGAAAAATAGGTAATATAAAACCGCCCCCACAATCGTAAAGACGGTTTTTAGCAAAATAAAACGCACGCCTTCGAAAAAAGGTGTGCGTTCGTCATTTCAGATTAGGCGATTTTGATTATCTTGTCAACATTAGGCGTGGGCGGCAGCAGGTTGTTGATGGAACTGTGCTTCGTACTGTACACCAGTCAACTCTTCGGAGACTTTCCACAACTTTTGAGCGGTGGGTTCGCTGTAAGATTCGGTATTAGACTTCACCACTACCGGATAACCGCGCATTTCTTGGAAGCCCTTCGGCCCGACGTATTCCCCACCGTGAATGGTCGGTGATGTAGCGGCGAGCAGTGTCGGTAAGGCACCCATCACGGCGCTTTGGGCGAGAACCGCGTTCATAACCACCATTATGCGTTGTTTTAGGACAGAGCCGGTCATCTTTGGCCCAACACCCTGCAAATTAGTAGCCGAGTATCCGGGATGTGCCGCTACAGCGATGGCATCACTACCATGCGCCTTGAACTTGCGCTGGAGTTCGTAGGTGAACAACAAATTGGCAAGCTTGCTCTGGCTGTAAGCGGTGTCTTGGTTATAGTTATTTTTGGCTTGGAGATCATCAAAGTTGATGTGACCGTTCTTATGAAGAATGCTGCTTACCGTGACGACACGCGCTTTCGGTGTGCGTAGAATAATCGGTAGCAGCAAGCCCGTCAGCGCGAAATGACCGAGATGGTTGGTTCCGAACTGCATCTCGAAGCCATCCGCCGTGGTGCGATAGGGAATCGCCATTACACCGGCGTTGTTAATGAGTAAATCAAGCTGGTTATATTGCTTGGCGAAGTGTTCCGCAAAGCTCCGAACGGAAGCCAGATTTGCAAGGTCAAGCTGCATAAAAGAGACTGATCCCTTAGGCCGTTCGCTCTGAATTTTAGTAACCGCTTCCTGCCCTTTGTTAATATCGCGGCTGGCGACAATCACCTGTGCGCCCTTTTGCGCCAAGGCGAGCGCGGTTTCGTAACCGAGGCCGCTGTTGGCACCCGTTACAATCGCTATTTTGCCCGTCAAATCAAGCATCGCGTCGGTCGTCCAATTATCAGCCATATTCATTCCTCCAATAAACTTGTTCTCAATCATAGTGGCTTTGGTGTCGTTTTTATGTATGTAGAATATGAGAAGAACAATTGAATTACAGCACGTCACTCCGCAGTTTGGCAACTTGCAGTGGCTCAAGATTATCAGCGTTACGCAGGAGTGCCAATCGCGCAGCCACTTTGAGCGCCGGACGTGTATCAGGACTGTAGTAAATATCGCCGAGTAGATTCAGGGCTTCGTAACCACCAATTTCGCCAATGATTTCAATCAATGAGACCGCCAACTTTTCCGGCATTCCGGCGTAAAATTCCGCCACCAACAAATCCATCACATCCTCATCCATTTGCAGAAGTACAGATCGAGCTGCATCACGTTCGGCAGGGTCGATGCTAGCAAGCTGGTTCATGACCGTGCGAAAGTTTGGCATCGTACTCACTCCTTCAACGGTATCTGCAAACCTCAAAATAGAATCAATCCTGCTCCCAAATTTTACAGGACAGGTCGCCATACAGGCTTGCTCGAAGGCGATTATATCGACCGGCGCATGGCGCACTTCTCCAGCATGGATGACATCCAAACTAAGCAGCGCTTGAAAAAGTGGTACGCGGTTGGATCGAAGTTATGGATGCACAATCTGATGATAATGAAGTCTAGCAAAAACGTGTGAATAAAAAATGCCCGATCTCGTGTCGGGCATTTTTATTTCAATGATGTGTATTAGTCAGCCGGAATAGGAGGCGGTGTGGCAGCGGCTGCCGCTTGCATCTCTTGAGTAACGGTCTTGCGTTCATGGATGGCCTTCAGCATATCATCGATGTTGCTGAATTTTAGGCGCGGGGCATTACGGAACTCGCCGCGTTCCTGTTCAACCGTATCGAGGAAGTGCCAATCTTGGAACGTGACATACTGAACATTACGTTCTTTGAGCAAGGCTTCAACCTTCGCGCGATCAGGGGTTTCGGGTGTCAGCACCTTGTTGGCTTTGAAATCTTCTAACAGGCTGTTGACGGTCTCTACCGAGTCGGGTTTATTGGTGCCGATGATGCCGCTGGGGCCGCGCTTAATCCAACCTACCGCGTAATCACCGATGACCTGTTCGCCAGTTTTTGGCGCTGTCATGACACGTCCCAAGTTATTAGGGATGGTGCCACTCCAGTCATCGAACGGCACATCAGGAATAGCCTGACCTTTATAACCGACCGACCGGAAAACCAACCCTACCGGAATGGTTTCAAATTGATCGGTCGCCTTAGCCTTCAAGTCACCTTTATCATTGGGAACCAGTT
>JACDGI010000399.1 GCA_013821665.1 Anaerolineae bacterium | reverse complement strand
TCTTGAAGCAGTACAATCCGCGCTTCAAAGCACCATCGGTAAACGCGCTCAACTGGTTCGCGGCGGTGGATCAATCCCAATTTTAGGCACGTTCAACCGGCTCATCGGTTTGCCAATGACTGGCTACGGCTATGGTGAAGGTGAAAATATCCATTCACCAAATGAATATGTGGTCGTCGACAGCTTCTTCCAGGCCATCGAAGCCGGTATCCGCATGTATCACAATCTAGCTGAAATCACTAAATAACGGGTTATTCTGTAGGGGTTTGCCGCTAGCAAACCCCTAAAACGGCTTGAACATCATCAACCATAAAATCATGGCGATTAAGGCGAAGGATACGCCGCCCAGCAGCGCCGGATTAGTCCTTTGAACCGCCGCCCGTATTTCGGCTTCACTGGCTGCTGCAACAGGTGCGAGGTCGCCACGCATCTCACGATACGGCATCCCTAACGCTTTGCGAACCGGTGCATAAAAGCGCGCGGCATAAAACCACATACCAATCCACAGTACAACCAACAATACGATAGCTGCCCAAATCCAGCCCATCGCGAACCAATGCCCCATAATCCCCGCGCCGATTCCAGCTAACACCAATAGCATCAGCGACCAATACATGACGGGCAGCGAGAAGTTCGAAAAATCGAGTATTGCCCGCATCCGTTCGGGATTAGTCTCACGTTTGAGACGGAAGGCCATCAATGCCGAAACACCGTGTGCCATGAAAAAGAAAAAAGCGCTCAAAATATGCAAAAAGACCAACCACTGATACATGCTCTATTCTCCGTTTTACGATGAGGTAGATGTACTTTCCTCTACGTAAAAGCGCTGCGAAATGTTCACTCAACCTTACTTATGCCAATCATGCTCGCGTAGGCCAAAATCGGCATCCACATAACCGAGCTTGCGATAGGTGCTTTTCGCCATGTCAGATGACCAAATCCACGTATCTTTATACCCACGATTGCGAATCTCGCTCATCATAAAGTGCATTAGTGCGCTACCAAACCCCTGCTGGCGAAAGGCGAGTGGAGTCGATAGATCATAGACTGTGGCGCAGCCGCCCACATCCAGCAGTGTGCCGGAGGTAACAGGTGTGTCACCTAGATAACCGATGTAATGCAGCGAATAAGCATCTGGTCCATAGCCATGTCGGGCATAGGCATCGTAGAAACAGGATAGATCATGGTTACCAAAGCCTTCAGCAGAGATTCGTACCCACTTCGCCATCATCTGGTCGTCAAGCACCTGCTTAACATGAAACTGAACCGACACTTTCGGTTCGGGAATAGGCTGAGTAAGATCCTTCCACAACCAATTGCCACCGCGACCTCCCGGCATCTCACGCGCCTCTAAACGTTTGCCTAAATCAGACGGTTGGTCGTTTGGAAAAACCCACCAACTGATATGGTCGAGATGCTGACCAATTTGTTCAAGTGTAGCGTCTATCCTTGCCTCAGCCTCATCGTCAGACCAGCGCGTTCGGAGGATACAATCACCGGGGGCAGGCTTATTGCTCACGAACCAATACTCGTCGGCATCAACCATAAACATATTTGGCAATCCAGCAAATAAACTCATATACGCAATAAGGCTGCCTTGTATTTGACCAGCCGTCCCGCTACTTTTCATATCTAAAAACGTTTCGGGCATATGGTTTCCTTCACTCATAATAGGCTACTAAAGTTCATAGTAGTTCACAAAAGATAATTTAGCAAGTCATATAAAACACGGACTCCTATAGTCCTACCAACAAAAAAGGATCGCCTCAGCGACCCTTCGTCAACTTGTCTCTTGCAACTGCTAACTATTTCACATCCTGCCAAGCACGGTGTACTTCTGTTTGTCCGCGTTTCATCGCCAGCAGCAGCGAGTCTTGGTCAACCGGAATCTTGAAGATACGCACGCCTGTCGCATTATAGATGGCATTACAAATCGCGGGTGTGGTGTTGATCGATGGTATTTCACCGACACCTTTCGCGCCGTAAGGCCCTTCCGACGAACGATGTTCGACCAGATGCGAAATGATCTCCGGCGTGTGTTTAATGCTCGGCATCTTATAACGCGAGAGCAAGCGCGTCCATGGCACACCATCTTCGAGGATGAAGGCTTCGGTCAGGCAATTGCCCATCGCCATGATGATGCCGCCCTCGATTTGCCCTTGCAGCATCAGTGGATTAATGGCACGCCCAATATCGGTACTCGATAGAATTTTGTGTACTTTGACTTCACCCGTATCCATATCGACTTCCACCAGAGCGGCTTGCGTGGCATAGCTGAAGGCGAAGTGCATATCACCGCCCGTACCCAATGGTTGGGTCTTCGGCCCCCAATATTCGTGGCGAGTCTTGGGTGAAAGACCGCTTTGTTTCATCCATGTGACCACATCGCCCATTGGCACCGAATGACCATTGCTTCTTAGCAAGCCTTCTTCATAGTAGATTTTCTCTGGCGGCACATCCAGCATTTCGGCGGCTGACCGGGTAATGGCCTCGCGCAAAGCCACCGCTGCTAAACGTGCTGCGTTACCCGTCATAAAGGTTTGGCGAGATGCAGTTGTGGGTCCACCGTTGGGGGTCAAATCGGTATCGCACAGCAGCACTTTAACCTTTTCATAGGCGATGTGCATTTCTTCAGCCGCACATTGAGCCACCACATGGGCAATGCCCTGCCCCATATCCGCCGCAGCCGTGCGGACTTCAATCGTGCCATCCTCAAACGCTTCGACTTCCGCCTCAGATTTATCCGGTGCGCCACCGCCTAAACCGGTGTTTTTATAAGCACAAGCGATGCCCCAAGCATAAGCCTTATTGCCCTCACGCCATGACCAGCGGAATCCGTGACCGTTCGATTTGGCAACCATATCTTTCTGAACATCGTCAATCGTTTCCAGCAAACCCACCGACTCACGTAGCAATTGACCTGTGGCCGTGGTCACACCTACTTTTTGCGCATTCATTCGCCGGAACTCAATCGGATCAATATTCAGCTTCTCGGCCAGCATATCCATGTTTTGCTCAACCGCGAAAGCCGACTGTGTCACGCCGAATCCCCGGAAAGCGCCTGATGGTACATTGTTGGTGTACATAGCATAGCAATCAATCTTGGCGTTGGGCACTTCATAGGGGCCAGTGGCATGGGTGGTGGCGCGTGTCATCACCTTGTCTGACAGTGAAGCATAGGCACCGCCATCGCCGTAAAGCTCGGCCTGAACCGCGATCAACTTGCCGTCTTTGGTCGCGCCGGTCTTGATGCGGATAATGGTCGCGTGGCGTTTGGGATGGAAGATCAATGACTCCTGCCGCGTGTAAAGCATTTTCACAGGTTTACCCGTTACAGTGGCCAACAGCGACACATGGATTTGTCCGGCAATATCTTCTTTACCGCCGAAACCACCACCGATCAATGTGCCGATCACGCGTACCTGTTCGCTCGGTATGCCCAGCGCCAGACCGATTTGGTCACGGTCTTGGTAGGGAATTTGCGAACCCACATAAACCGTTAGCTTTTTATGGTCGGTATAACCCTTCGGCACACCAATGGCACATTCCGGTTCGAGGAAAGCATGTTCGGTAGTCGGTGTGCGATATTCATGTTCAACAATCACATCCGCATCCGCAAAACCTTGTTCGACATCGCCATGCCGCACTTTAATGTGTTTGAGCAAATTTCCAGTTGGATGGTTGGGATGCAGCACCGGCGCTTCGGCAGTGTGGGCATATTCAGGATCACCAACGACTGGAAGCAGTTCATAAGCAACTTCGATCAGCATCAAAGCTTCGTCAGCGATTTCTTCCGTATCAGCCGCCACAATCGCCACCGCATCACCGGTATAGCGCACGACATCCGCGCACAGCACCGGCCAATCGCGATACACAAGCCCGTGCAGATTTTCACCCGGCACATCTTCATGCGTCAGCACAGCACGAACACCAGACAGCGCTTTGGCCTTCTCGGTGTGGATACTCAGAATCTTGGCATGTGGATGCGGTGAACGCAGCGTCCGCGCAAACAGCATATCAGGAAATGTGTAATCATCGGTGTACTTAGCTTCGCCGGTTACTTTTTCGGTGACTTCTATCGGTGGCACAGAACGGCTGATGACATCCATCGGTTCGCTGACCGTTGGCTCGTTCACTGGTAAGGGTGATAAACCACGCTTCTCCCGCGCCGCGGATTGAATGGCACTAATCACGCTGGTATATCCGGTGCAGCGGCAGTACGTATCCTTGAGCGCGACTTTAATATCATGCTCATTAGGATCAGGATTTTCATCAATCAAGGCTGCTGAAGTCATAATCAAACCGGGTGTACAGTAACCGCATTGTACCGCGCCGTGCCGGATGAAATTGCTTTGCAGGGGATGTAAGGTTTCGCCATCCGCTAAACCTTCAATGGTGGTGATGCTGCGCCCTGATGCTTTGAAAGCCGGATAAATGCACGAGTCCACGGGTGTGCCATCCACCAGAACGGTACAGATGCCACATTCTGCTTCCTCGCAGCCGATCTTGGTACCGGTCAGCCCCAAATCCAGCCGTAAAAATTGGGCGAGTGTGCGCGACTCCGGCACATCGAGATTACGTTCCTGTCCGTTAACGGTAATGTTCAGTTGGCTCATAATGTTACTCCTAAACCCCTACCCCTTCAGGAACTGCCGTACCGGTTCGTGCCCGTTCAGTGGCTAAGGTCAGCGTCCGCCGCAGCAGCACGGTAATCATCTCACTGCGATAATCCTCGGTTGCGCGGTACTTACTAGTACGTGGATGTAAAACGGTTTGTGCGAAAGCCGCCACTGTTTCAATCGTATCACCATTTGCCGGTTTGCCGACGAGTTCCGCCTCAACCTCGCTGGCAAGTGTGGGCTTTGGTCCAACCGGCGCGACACTGATCCTCGCTGCTGCATAGGTTGCGGAGGCTGCATCCAGCTTTACCCACACGGCACAGCCCATAATCGGCAGCGCCACGCCTTGTGGACGCATGATGCGTTTGAAGGCTGTGGCTTCGCCCGGTCCACTTTTTTTGAAGCGGAAGCCGAGTAATAAGTCGCGCCCGGTTTCGAGCAGCGAACGTCCCGGCCCTAAAAACACATCGCAAATTGGCAGCCATTTACGTTGGCCTTGGTAAAATATTTCAACTTCCGCATCCAACGCCACCAATGAGGTTGTACCATCACCCGCTGGCAGTGCATGGGCGACATTTCCGCCCAATGTCGCCACATTCCGCACCTGCGGCCCACCGACCACACCGCAGCTTTCGACGAGGCAGGTCGCGCTCGCCGCAATCGCCTGTGACTTGACGATGCTGGTATGAGTCACACCCGCACCGATATAAATCATGTCGCCATCTTCGCGGATATTCTGTAGTTCGGGGATGTGTGTGATATCGATCAGCGCTTCGTGGGGTTGGTGAACAATTTCCGCCCGCGCATCCACCAACAAATCCGTCCCACCAGCCACAATACGGGCTTGACCGGCATACTCATTCAGCAGGTGAACAGCTTCATCGGTTGTGTGGGGGGTGTGATAATGATTCCAGAGTTTCATTGAATGGCTTACCTCGTCGTACTTCAATTTTAGGTAAACCAACAGGCACTTTTCGGTGGGGTTGTGACCCAGCGCCATCGCTGAAGGACGACCTGTGGTTCCTACTACTTTAACCTGTTTGTGCTGCTTTATCCAACAATCCGATCCTTGTACCGACCAAATTGTTGCGATGATATTCAGCGACGGCTTGAGTTTACCTCATTATAAGTGCGCTAAACTGCAAGATACGTACAAGCTGTACCGATAAACCTTGGTAGGGTTCAACAAATAACACCTGTTTGCAATCGCCGTGTCGTCAAGTGATAATCTTAGAAACATCATCCTAAATTGAATATCACAAGAATAAATCCTATGGCTCACTCCATTACGGTGGTTGGCTGCGGTGTCATCGGCCTGACCTCTGCCGTCTGCCTTCAAGAAAGTGGCTTCAACGCCACCATCATCACCCGCGACTTACCGCCGCATCTCACTTCGGCGGTAGCGGGCGCTTATTGGTACGGCGGCGAATTGGCGACCCATCCTTCACGTCATCGCTGGTCGTCGGCTTCATTGCAAGAGTATCTCCGTTTAGCCAAAGGCGACTACTGCGGCGTAACCACCTTCCGCATGTTGGAGGTTTTCGGATCGCCCGTATCCGATCCTTGGTTCAAAGATGTCATTCCGTTTTACGAACGCGTCGCATCTGCCGATTTACCCGCCGGATACGCCGATGGCTATTGGATGGAAATCCCAATTGTCGAAACGCCACGTTATCTCGCTTATTTAATGGATCGTTTCCAGCAAAATGGCGGTGTGATTCAGCAGCGAACCATCGCCGATTTATCCGAACTCGCAGCCGAGCATCCGTTGATTGTCAACTCAACCGGTGTGTATGCCCGTTATGTCGCTCACGATGAGCAGGTCTATCCCCTACGTGGACAAGTCATCAAAGTAGAAGCACCGCATGTTCACGATGCCTTCATGGATGACGACAGCTTCACATACATTTTGCCTCGTAGAGACGGCTGCGTTCTGGGTGGCATTTCCCAAAAAGACAACTGGAATCTCAACGTTGATCCGGCTGTATCTGAAGACATCTTACAGCGCTGCGAGAAAGCCTTACCCGGCATTCGCCAATCACCAATAATTGTGCAGTTAGTTGGTCTGCGTCCCGGTCGGCATGAAGTCCGGCTTGAGCGTGAACAACTTACCAACAATTGCACCGTCATCCACAACTACGGTCATGGCGGCATCGGCTTTACACTTTCGTGGGGCTGTGCAGCCGATGTGGTTAACCTCGCTAGGGAGCTTACCGCCCAATAAAAAGCAGAGTTCTTAGCTCACTTTCATCAATATAACTTAACGTCAGTTGAATGGATTGAATAGCGTTGCAATCCTCTGTCAAAAATAGTCCTGTAACGCCCTTTCTTTTGCAAAAGGCATTCTATAACCACTTAAGAACATAAATTCTACCACCTTTTTCCGGTTTTGATCGTTCGAATACGGTTTCAACTTCCAAACGTTATCTTCATAAATGGCCTCAAAACAGCCCTTTTTTACCTGCTCCACCTGCAAAGCAGGTAAAAAACGGTGTCATCTCCTTCATTGTGACCTGTTACCACCTGTTTAACAGGCCAAAACACCCATAAAAAAACACCATCCCTCTTCTGGATAGTGATTTTTTACGGAACAACGGCTTCGAGTTTTTATACAAGCCGTTTGCACGTTACAAAACGATTTACATATAACGCAGCTTACTTATCGAAACCGTTAACCGAGTTTGACAGGTTGTCCGCTTGCAGCCGATTGATAAGCCGCTGTCACAATTTCCGATGCCCGCAAACCATCTTCGCCCGTAATTGCTGGCAGTCGCTTCTCTCGGATCGCCGCCACGAACTCACTCAACATCCCCGCGTTGCTATCCGATCCCCATACATTCCAAGTCGGTCGCCCAATCTTGTGACTGTAAACCGAGAAATACTGCTTCATAGCATCC
>JACDGI010000398.1 GCA_013821665.1 Anaerolineae bacterium | reverse complement strand
GAATTATCCTGTGCACCCACTGGACGGGTGGAAAAGGCTAACACGCCGACCAGCAGCGCAGCCAAAGCCATGACCGCAGTTAGACGAAAAAGGTTGTTCCGACCGAGCGCAAATTGATTTTGCATGATGTTGTAGTCCTCCTGATTATAATCTACTCCCAACGAGTAGTATTCTAACGCTCATAGGGTAAGACGACATCAGTAGGTAAAAAGTTCCAAGGTATTTTTCGCGAATCGTTGTTAGTCTCTATTTGATCTTCACCACGACAACCTTTCAACCAAACGATCAAGTTATCTAAAAGGCATTGTGACGCGACATTATCTTTTATAGGAGAGATACAGATTCAGTCGTCATGGAAGCAGCGTAAACGCATTGTAGACGACAGACAGTATCGTTTCTGGATGCCGGTTCTTCATCGACACCCTCATCATCACTGGCCCGGCAAGTTGTGTTTCACGGCGAGTCCAACACGAATTGAGGGCAACAGTTATGGAGAGATCAAACGTTATCAACCCCAATGCTCGTTATTGTTCAAGTGAATTTGAGGCCGCATTCGAGGCATTTCGGGGCAATTATCCCGCTTATGACAGCACCCATAAATTAGATGAATTACGAGCGACTGAATACACACGCTTGGATCGCGAACATCATGTGTATTTGGATTATACGGGCGGTGGCTTGTACGCCGAATGTCAACTGCGCGAACATGTGGCACTGCTGAGCAATGAAGTGTTTGGTAATCCCCATTCTAAGAACCTAACCTCAATGAACATGACCCAGCGTGTCGAACAGGTACGGCGTTATGTCCTCAAATATTTTAATGCTTCACCTGATGAATACATGGTTATTTTTACTCAGAATTCGACAGGCGCACTCAAACTGATAGGTGAGTCTTATCCCTTTAAAGAGGGTGATCATTATCTGCTGACGTTTGACAACCACAACTCGGTAAACGGGATACGCGAATATGCGCGTTTAAAGGGTGCGGCTGTCACTTATGTGCCGATGCTGCCACCTGAGTTGCGCGTTGATCCCGCTGCGATGGCAAAAGCCTTAGACTGCGCCAAACGCGGCGCGAATAATCTTTTTGCTTATCCGGCACAGTCGAACTTTACTGGAGTTCAACATCCTTTAGAGTGGATCGCGCTGGCTCAATCTAAAGGTTGGGATGTGCTTCTGGATGCCGCCTCATTTGCGCCTACGAATAAGTTAGATCTCAGCCGCTGGCATCCCGACTTTGTGGGCATTTCATTCTATAAAATCTTTGGTTATCCAACGGGCATTGGCTGCCTGATTGCACGTAAGCAAGCTGTCGAAAAGCTGCACCGTCCGTGGTATGCGGGTGGGACGATTACCTTTTCGTCGGTGGTAGGTGATGGGCATTATTTGACACCGGGCGCTGCCGGATTTGAAGATGGCACGGTTAATTACCTAGGCTTACCGGCGGTCGAATTTGGCCTGAAGTATGTCGAGTCGATTGGGATGGATTTGATTCATACGCGCGTCATGTGCCTAACCGGTTGGCTTATTAATCAATTGATCGGGCTGCGACACAGCAACGGCAGGCCAGTGATTCGGCTGTACGGCCCAGCCAATACCTACATGCGCGGGGGAACTATTCAGGTTAATTTCTTTGATCCTAACGGCGATATGATCGATTGCAATGTTGTCGAGGCAATGGCGAATGACGTACGGATTTCGCTGCGGGCAGGCTGTCATTGTAATCCGGGGGCGCGTGAAATCGCTCTGGGCCTCACAAAAGATGATTTGCTACCGTGTTTCAATAACAAAGACAACCTGACCTTTGAACAGTTTTTGGCGCTGATTGAAGGCAAAACCACCGGCGCGCTGCGGGCCTCAATTGGTCTGGTGACGACCTTTACCGATGTGTACAAATATATGCAATTTGCCGAAACGTTTGTTGACCGTGTGGCCGTTTCAAGCCCGAAAACGGAACAGATGTCAGCAAACACCTTTAATAGCCAACGCGCGGGCGATGAGGTCAATT
The DNA here is from genome assembly GCA_013821665.1 of Anaerolineae bacterium. Classification (GTDB taxonomy): domain Bacteria; phylum Chloroflexota; class Anaerolineae; order Aggregatilineales; family Phototrophicaceae; genus CFX2. The sequence continues at coordinate 5,525 of JACDGI010000398.1, read as the reverse complement.
GAACCATCAGCATTGGTGGGCAACTGTCGGCGAAGCTGCGCCGTTAATGCGTTGATTGCTGCTTCATCCAAAGAGAGCAAGTACTTGGAAACCGAACCTTGAGCGCCTAGAAATGGCAGCCAATAATCATCAAAGTCCGTGAATTTGGCTTGAATATCAAGCGAGGTTACTTCGATATTTTTTAGGGGCAAGGCTTCGAATAGAGCTTGCAACTGTGTTGGATTACAAATTGGAAACTGCTTGGCAGAGTCGAGTTCGGCAGCCGATGGATCAACGGTTATAGCTGCTTCCCAGAACTGGCGCATGATCTCCATCCGACCGGCATAATCCCAAACATAGAGGGCGACTGTACCACCGGATTTAACGGCTTGCTTCATACTGATTGCCATTTGCTGTGGCGAGGGTACGAAATTTAAGACCAGTCCTGAAACCGCGACATCAAACTCCGGCGTTTCGAAACTCATGCTGCTGGCATCACCCACTTTAAATTCGGCGCGATCATCATGAATATCCTGACGAGCCAGCGCAACATAACTTTCGGATAAGTCGATGCCGACGACCTTTTTAGGCGAAGCCTGTTGGAGTATGGCCTGTGTTAAAACGCCAGTTCCAACACCCACGTCTAGCCAAGTTTGCTCAGACGGGATATTCAACCAGCTTAAAAATTGTCCGGCGACCAAGCGACTCCAGCGACCGATATAGCCGTTATAAGCTACTGCATTGTTGAAAGCATTCGTCGTTGGTTGTTTCATAATTGGTCACTCCTATTTTGCTCAAGTCGTTTTGTGGATGATCTCAGACAAACCCCTGATAAAGGATTTCAAGTTGGGCAGCGATGGAGTCCCACGTAAAACGTTCGTTTACGAGTTGGCGGGCTGATTGACTCATAATAGCACGGCGGGTGGCATCCGTTAGCAGCGAACACAGCGCTTCGGTCAGCGGTTCGACAGCCGCCTCAACCTCCAAGCCAGCTTTATATTGGGTGACTTCAGGTAGATTGCATCCGGGTGAGATAATCACCGGCAAGCCAGCCGCCATCGCTTCCAACACGACCATCGGCAGACCTTCGCCAACGGCAGGCAGCGCCAACACATCAGCGGCAGCAAAAGCGGCTAGTCGATCCGCACCACCGAGATAACCCGTAACGATAATCCGTTCGTCAAGCATGGGACGCAGCGTGTCGAGCAACCCTTCATCGGGGCCGACGATCACCAAGCGTGTGTCGGGCAAATTGGCGGCTTTGAAGGCCTCAACCAGCAAGCCGACTCCCTTGCGTGGATGCAAGCGTCCCATGAATAAACACACAGTCGTGTCACCCAAACCGTAACGGGTTCGGAAACTTTCCCGCCCTGATAAATGGGCGAAGTCAGCGGGATCAACGCCGTTGGGAATGACGCTGAACGTTGTGGGAATGCGTCGCCGCCCAAATGTCGGCCAGATGGTTTCCACATCCGCCAGTTCTGGTTGTGATAAAGCTACGACATGATTAAAGCGCAAAGCCACCGCCGAACTGAGCAGCCGATCCCACAGGCGTTTGAGTGTGCCGCGTCCGGTATCCAGCGCCAAGGTGCCATGCGGCGACAGAATCAACGGCTTGCCCAAACGGGCAGCAATCGGTGTGACGAGAAGATTTTCGACCGTGCGGAATTCGTGACAGTGAACCACGTCAACCTGCGGCAAAAGGTCGTTCGCGTATTTCGCCATCAGATTTGGGGTGGAGAGGTTATATCGTCCGCGTATTTTGGGCAGTAAATTGGGAACCCGCAGCACTTGTACACCCTCTTGCAGTGTGTTCAGTTCGCCGGTGTAGCGCGACTGTTGATCGAGTGCATCAGTCGTCAAGATAGTGACGCTATGCCCACGCCGCGCTAAGGCTCTGGTCATGCCTTCTACCGAACGGACGACACCACCGAAGGCATATGCCGGAGCGTAATAAGGGGTCAGATGCAGAATTCGCATAGGCCGATGATAACAGAAATTCGGCTGGCTCACAGGTTTCAAACTTGGTTTATGTTATTAAACAATTGTTACAATCCCAATTCAGTAGGCAGCCAAACCATGTTAGAATCATACATACCAATATAAATAAGACGTGACAATTGTTATCTGGACGAAAATTCCGGCATGTTCCATAGTGTCGGTGATGATTTAGGTCAGCGCTTATTCAATAAATATTGAACTTATTACCGATGTTAGAGGTCTGAGTTAGGGAGATATAATGCCGGTTTTATTGCTAGCACAGGGTGATGCCCAAGCCAAAGACCTGTTACGCAAGGCTATCCATGCCCGTTACGGATTGCGCCCACCCGCCCTCGACAGTTTACACATCAACTTCAAAGGCCGTGCCCGTGCCAAATTGGGGCCGGTCAATATGTGGGTTCCGGTCGAGGCCATCGGGCGTTTTTGCTTCCCCGATAAAATGCGCTGGGATTTCGCAGTGAAGGCTGTGGGTGTACAACTGAACAGCGGCACCGAGTCCTTTGATGGTACCACCTACCATACGACGCGCAAATCGAAATCCGCAGGCAGCGATGAGAAGCAGCAGGCCGAATCCATGCAGCATCGTTTGTGGGCGATTGCGGCAGTGATGCTCACGCCATTGGGTGAAATGTTTGTGAAGCTGAAGTACAACACAGCCAATGAATTGGAAGCCTGTAACACACGCTTCAACGGGGCGGTGAATTTGCACCTGCGGGCTGATCAAACTTTGAACTATGTCGAAACAAGCTGTCAGAATCCCGATTCGGGTCGGCAGGAGATGTTTACACTGCGGCTTTCAGACGAACTGGTTTCTTTTGGAGATCTCATTTTACCCAGCAAGATCAGCGCCTTCTGGAATAATGAGTCGTACTTTGAGATTGAGCCGATGGATGCCGCAGCCAACGTCACCATCGAAGATGATGTATTTGCACTCGTTGGCGATTGAAGCCGTCGGCTAGTCGTCAGGTTCAGTACAAACCAACGGAGTATCATCACCTGATGCTCCGTTTTTGATTCGAGGGGGTTGCCATGAAGTATCGGATATTGCTGTTGGCGCTGCTGGCGATGTGTGGATTAGGTGTGGTTCAGGCGCGAGATGGGGAACAAGAATACAGGTTGCATGTACCATCCGCATCTGAGTATTTGAAAGCTCTACCAGAAATTATCAAGAGCTATCCAACTGATGATTCAGGCGAGACATCTTACGATTTTATTGATGCTTTAGAGAATATTTTCGAGATGCGATATGGATCAACCGCTAGTGCAGCCGAACTGTCACAAGCTTATGACTTACTAGACTATGGGTCAATCCAAGGGCGGAATTACATGCCTTATCTGGATGCAAAATCGTGGCATAAGTCCATCGTCGAGCGATGGTTTGAGGAAAATTCTGTCCAGCTTAATAACTTGCCTATAATCCAATTCCTGACTTACACAATTGATTCGACCTCCTATGACTTTAATGGCGATGGTAAACCTGAATGGCTGCTGCACGTCCAGCGTAAAGGCAGTTTTGAGGATTATTGGGTGGCATGGTCGGATCAGTCGCAGAAAAGTGGCTATCGTTTTGATGATTTGCCTATCCCCCTTCAGGCTGAGGCAAGTTTAGATCGTGTCGAAGATTTGAATGGCGATGGGAAACCTGAATTGATTTTTGAGTCGTCTGCGACTGTCTCAGCAGCTTCTTGGGTTATTGCTGAGGGGTATTATTTGTATCTGGTCGGCTGGCACAAGACCGGATTTGAAATCCTCACGACGAACATCTATAAAAATCAAGAAGGGGAAATGCGTTTACAGCATACAATACCCACTATTCGTACTCAAGGCGGCAAATTTTGGACATTTCAGAACATCGATAAGGATGCAGCCCTCGAAATACTTGAAAATGCCCGTTATGAGGATAATTATGAGTGTGTTGAAAATGCCTCGGCACAATACGATTGGGATGGCACCTATTATCGCCATATCAACAATGAACGCACTGAAGAAAATTCGGTTAATTGTGCGCTGCGTGATGCCGAACAAGCCATGTGGAATTATCAATATGTCCAAGCTGTGTCGCTATATGAAACCGCTTTAGACCGTTACCAAACTGTATCCACAGCGGATTTATGGCGGTTTCCGCACCTCAAGCAATTTGCTGCCTATACTCAAGAACGCTTGGTTTTGGCCTATGCTTTGGCTGGTGATATGCAAAGTGCAACGGCCTTGCTTGATCAAATGCGGCGCGAACCGAGTGATCCCAAACTCATGATTTCTGCATTACTTAAGGTGTCGGAAGACGGAACAACGGCCTTTGAATTATGCAAATCGGCATATGATTTTTTCGATCACTATCCACAACTATATACGCCTGATTTTTACCAATATCGGGGTTTGCCCGACCTTGGATTTTCGGATACTGATTATTATGGCTTCAACAGTACTGCTAAGGGAGTCCCACCTCCTCCTGCCACAGTAGGATGCGATATTGGACAGTTCGCAAATGATATAATTACTGCACATTCATTCTCGACATCACAACCACTGGTAGAGCAAATTTTACAGTTGGGAATTGATGTTGATAAACAGCTACATATTGATCTGAATGGTGACCATATTGACGATTGGGTTATTTGGGTGAAGGGTGGTAATCGAAGTTTTGAGTTTGTTTCAGACGGAAACTTGTACCGGAAACTTGCCCCCGCTTATTTCCCCTATCCTTCTGAAAACTCAAATATATTCAGTCGAGTGCTACCGGACGGCAGTGGATCTATTTGGCTCATATTACATCCCGCCAACACTATCGCAGATGATTGTGACCAAGCTGGAGGTAGCTATATCCAAGCACTCGATATTTGGGCATTGGTAAACGAGAAACTCGTTCAACAACAAAGCATTCCTGTGTGTGAAAGGCCCACTGTAGAGGACTTATTTCCAGACGATCAAAAATTACACGCATGGAAACAATTATCAGGCTATTATGAATATGCTCCCAACGCCGTGTTTTCGTCTGCCATATATAGATGGGATTCGAAACAACGACTTTATGTATTAGAAACGCCATCTACGCCGATCCCATCAACCGAAGTGCCCCAAACCAATCCCGTTGTTCAGTCGCCGTCAGCGATTTATTCCATTGATGATTTGAAATCAGCACTCTGGTACAAAAAGGATTACGCTAACACGCTGAGTATTGTGGATTTGCTTCTCAAAGAAGGATCATATGACGATACAGATGAACTGCATTACTACCGTGCTCTTGCCCTCGAAATGCTCAAGCGTCCCGACGAAGCGCTGGCTGAGTACGTGACAATTTACAAGAACACACCGGAGTCGGCATGGGGCAAACTGGCAGCGCTCCATGTGGAATGTGTAGCGAACTGTGGCTCGTCGTGAGGCTCATTCGACGTAACGCTGAGGCATGGGTTCTTCTTCAGTTTTGTAGACGCTGAAGCCGCGTTTGATGTAGTTATCAAGAGCGTAAGGGCCATCGAGGTTACAGGTGTGCAGCCAAATACGCTTTGCACCATCCATCCACGCACGGTGGATGGCATAGCTTAAGA
>JACDGI010000397.1 GCA_013821665.1 Anaerolineae bacterium | reverse complement strand
GTAATAGCGGGGGTTTCTGTTGTCCGGGATACGGTATTTGTAAATAGCTGCCTTCAAACAGCCAACGAGGATAATCTTTGGAAAGCGTCTGGTGAATGTTTATAAGTTGGGTATAAAGTTTTATTGCTTCCTCAGTCGTCTCAATACGCCTAATAAGCGTGATGAAGTCGATGTCGCTGCGCTGTTCGTCAAAAGCGCCGAGTGCGATTGAGCCGTGCAGATAAACGCTTTCTACAAATCCCGGTAACTGCTGCTCAAGCTGATCGAGATAAGCTTGCAGCATCGGACGAATCACTTCAGGCACTCGTTTGTCCATACCCCCTCCACATTCAAAATTTCTCGATTTGCTCTTTGGTAAAGGTCTCAATTGACAAGACCAGCTTGGAATGATGCCCAAAATAGACACAGCCATAATCATTGTTTGTGAACCCACCCTCAATTTGTGAATTCCAAACGTACCAACGCATGCCATCGACATAGATGTAACTCTTTGTCGAAACACCGCCGCTTCTAAGCGATTGGCTGTTAACCTTCAGCGTCAATACACCGCAATCTTCTGCGACACCCGCGCCCTGTAAATCGGAAGCTAATCGGTAAACATGACGAAAAGCGGGCACAGTGACCAACCAAATGACCAAAGCCATTATGCCGATCATGACCAAAAAGGAGCTGTCAACGCGCACTCTACCTACAAATATCACATAGAGGATAATCAAGAGAAAACCAATCGGAACGAGGCCGATCAATCCCCGAACAATGATGCCCATCCGCATACGAAAACGCTGATAATTGCTGAACTTTCCCACACGGTTGTAGTCTAAATTTGATTCAATATTTGCTTGTTTAGCCATATTTATTCGACATTCATGCCGCCGAAATCATCCTCCGATGATTCCAATTCCGGTTGAGGAAATTGATCGCGCAAACCGGCTTTAATCAGTCGATCCAAAACCGCACCAGTTGATAAGGCCGCTAACGCACTGCCCGTTAACACCACCCACGCCGGAAATAAAAAGGTGCTGACGGCCACCAGCAGCGCCACCACAATCATCAACACAATCGTAAACACCGGATTAAGCAGCGCCATCACAAAGGCGTTGCGGAGTGCGCCCCATAAGGTCGGCGTTTTGAGTTCGTAAAACAGCGGCCACATATAAAATTGCACGGCGATCCACACCACCAGCGTCAGCCACCACACACTGCGCAGCGTGAGCGAGGTAAAATCCGTGGCGTTCGAGTAAGTGCCGATATTGAACAGGTTGAGGCCGATCACGAGAATGTTGACGACCGCCATCAGCATCCCGCGCCACAAATTCATGCGGAAGCCCACCCAAAAATCATCCAGCGTCGCCGTGCGGTTCAGATACGCTTGACGGCTGAGGTAGACTAATCCCGCCCATGCCGCCGGTGCGGTAATGATGGGCAGCGTCAGCAAGAACCAGAAAATATTCGCCCACACATAAATATACCCGCGATGGTTGAGGTGGATCACAGTACGGCGGCAAAGACTCAGGGCGGATCGCAAATAAGTCTCCAATCATCAATTTCAGTCGGTAAATTAAGATTGTACCTGCTAAAATGTTAAGTTCAATTCAAAGATAAAGTTTAAGCACTAACGTGTAAGGTCAGATATGTCCACAGTTTTAATGATCCAATATAAAGATTCAAGCCGACCCGCTAAATACATTCCAATCGCTTCGAGCGATACCTTCAAAACTTACTGGGGGCCCATTTGCAAAGAACTTAACTTGGAATGGATCACACTTATGGAAAGTGCCGGCATTATTTTCCCAAAGCAGCTTGAGGCCATTCCCGCAATCATTCACGAATTGGAGACAATGCAGACGGCTATTTCCAACGAAAACCGTCATATTCAAGACTCTGTGAGGCGAGAAATTAACTCACGTATTCACACGCTGATTTCTGAAATGCAGCAAATACAAAACGCCCCTGATGAAATTGACCATGCCTCGATTAGCTAATAAAGATTGATGCTAATCGTCTTGGTCATTCGGAAATTTGTCCTTAAACATAGACATTGGCAAATCATGAATGCAGCGCAGGCGAAGCGGTGTATAATTTATAGTTAATTTCCTGACCCATCTACACCGGAGTCGCTGGCACTATGCCCGAACCCAAAACATCATCTGACATTCCCCTCGATGACATCCAACGCCTGCGAGCAATGGTCACAGAGGTTAAAACCGCCCTTAAAAATCAAGCTGAACTGCTGCAAATGCGCGGCATGAGTCTGCCACCCGGTGCGCTGTCCAACCTCGACAGCATGGACTCCGAGCTCGGTACGCTGCAAAAAAACCTTGGCGGCGAAAGCACCGAACTGCTGCAACTCCGCACGCTGGCAGCCACCTCCGCGCTCATTAACTCCTCGCGTGATTTGGATACGGTGTTCGCCCGCGCCATCGAGGAAGTCATCCGGCTGACCGGTGCCGAACGCGGCTATATCGTGCTGATTGATCCGCAAACGGGCGAACAGCATTTACGAATTGCGCGTGATCTGGATACTGGAACCAATGCCACCTTTCAAGGCAGCAAGACCATCCTCAATGAAGTGCTGGCAAGTGGTGAGCCGCTGTTAGCTGATAACGCCTACAAAGATCCGCGCTTTGCAGATCGTGGTACCGTCGCCCAGATCGCGCTGCGTTCGGTGCTGTGCGTACCCTTGAAAAACAAGAGCAACAACGTCGTCGGCGCAGTCTATGTCGATAACCGATTGCTAGCAGGTGTATTTGACCGGCGCGTCCTGTCGATTCTGGTGGGCTTCGCCAATCAGATGGCTGTGGCTGTGGAAAATGCACGTTTGTTTATGCAGGGACAAGCCAACCTCAATAACATCAGCGAACTCAACGAAGTGCGCGAAAACGTCTTTGGTTCGATTGAAAGTGGTGTGATTACCACCGACTCGGTGGATGCCATCCGCACCATCAACAACGCAGCCGCCAGCATCATTGGTTGTGAGCGCGAAAAAGTGCTGGGTATGCCCATAACCAATGTGATCCCACTCATCACAGCCGACCACTTGCGCGTCGTTCACGAACAGGATGAACGGCAGTCGTTTGAAGACACGTTAGTCAACGGCGATAGTTCCAAGATCATCACCTTCAAACTTAGCCCTCTCAAAGATGCCTCTGGCACAACCGAAGGCGCGGCAGTCGTGCTGGATGATGTGACCGCACAGCGCGAACGCGAAGCCCAATTGAGCGTCATCCGGCGTTATTTACCACCGGCGATGGTCGATAACATCGAGGCCATCTCAGGGCTGGCCTTGGGTGGCGAACGGCGCGAACTCACCTGCATGTACGTGGAAGTGCGCCCACTGGCAACCTTCCCGCCGGATTTGCGTCCGCGTGAAGTCATGGCGCTGCTGAACGAGTACCATGATGTCGCCACCGCTTGCATCAACAACAGCAACGGTGTGATTGATAAGTACATGGGTACCGAGATTATGGCGCTCTACAACACGCAGCTCAACCCGATGGAAGATCACGCCCATCAAGCCTTGGAAGCGGCGCTCCTCATGCGTGAGGCCTTCATTAAACTGTACGAGTGGCAGGGGATTAACCCGCAGCCTCATTACTTCCGCATCGGCATTCACAGTGGTGTAGCAACCACCGGCAACGTGGGCAGCATCAGCCGCCGCGACTTTACGGCACTCGGCGATACGATTAACCTGTCCCACCGTTTGCTAGAAAATGCCAAACCGGGGCAAATTCTGGTGAGTGAGGCTTGCTGCGGTTATATCTACAAAGCCCTCGGCAAATATCCCGATGGTGTGGTCTTTGGTGGGCAAGAACCAATTAAAGCAAAAGGTCGTCAACAGGTGACGACTGTTTACGAGGTGCTTTCGAGATGACGAATTTCCAGACCGAAGAAACCGCCCGACTTCAGGCGCATCGCAGCACCGCGCAAGAGCAAATCAAGCAGTTGTCCCAACGGGTGAACGACACTTTGGAAATGCTGCGTAACCAACGTGATATTCTGCGCCAGCGCGGGATGAGCCTACCCGCAAATTCGATGGACACGTTGAAGCAGCTCAAGTCCGGCGTGGACAAGCTCAACATGAACATCACCAATGTGCTGACGGAACTCAAGCAGTTGCGTGAACTCGTAACGACAGCTTCTATCGTCAACTCGTCGCTGGATACCAGCCAAGTTCTCAACGAAGTGATGGATACGGTTGTGCGCATTACCGGCGCGGAACGCGGTTATATCGCCTTGGTCAACCGCGACAGCAGTGCGATGGAATATCCGGTGCGGCGCGGCATCGACCGTGAACAATTGGAACAGGGTGATCTGGTCGTCAGCAGTTCGATCATCAATGAGGTGTTGGTGACAGGCGAAGGTGTCATCACCGAAAACGCCAGCAAAGACAACCGTTTTCAGGGACATCAGAGCGTCATCGGCTTTCAACTCCGTAGTATTCTCGCCATGCCCTTAAAGGTGCAGGACACAGTGATCGGCGTGGTCTACTGCGACAACCGCATCGTGGATGGCTTGTTCAAGTCGAGTGACCTCAATCTGATCCGTGCTTTCGCCAGTCAGGCAGCCGTCGCTATCGAAAACGCGCGTTTATATGAAGCCCTGCAAGCTCAGGTCTCAGAGATGACCGAGTCGCGCGATTTACTGACTAGCATATTCTCGTCCATCGTCAGCGGTGTCATCACCATCAACCGCGAAGACATGGTGATGGACTGCAACCCAGCCGCCGAAGCGGTCATCGGGCGCAAACGTGACATCCTTATCGGCTACCACATCGCCGACAATATGCTGGGTGTCGGTGAGGATTTTTATCAGGGTCTGGTGCGGGTGCGCGAACAGGGCACACCTGAACGCATGGTGGTTGAACCAGATTTGGATGGCAGCAAGCGCTACTGGAACATCACCATGAGTCCCCTGCGCGACAGCAATGGTGTGAGCCAAGGTGTGGCGATTGTGCTGGACGACCAGACCGAAAGCCGTCGTCGTCAGGAACAGTTGGGTATCGTCAGCAATTATATGAAGCTCAAACTGGAGAATATTCAGGATGCTGCGGCCTTGGATGTGGGTGGGCAAGAACGCGAAATCAGTATGCTGCACTCGGATGTACGCGGCTTCACCACCTTCAGCGAGCAGCTTGAACCCGAACGGCTGATGGAGATCATCAACGCCTACATTACCCTGTCGAGCGATGCCATCAACCTCTACGAAGGAGTAGTCGATAAATACATGGGCGACGCAGTGACCGGCTTGTTTAACACACCCTTTAATCCACAGGAAGATCACGCGCTGCGGGCAGTCCGGGCAGCCATGAGTATGAAGTATGATCTGCTGGCGCTGCACGAAGTTCTACCCGAAGAACAACGCCTGTTTTATGGCATTGGTGTCCATTCTGGCATGTGCGTTTTGGGCAACATCGGTGGTGCGGAACGTAAGGAATACGGTGCATTGGGTGATGCGCCCGATCTGGCGAAACTCCTACAGGAGAACGCCGAACGCGGTGAGGTCTTGATCAGTCAAGCAACCTATGACCTCGTGAAAGAATTTTACGAATGTGAAGCGCTGGAGCCGCGTAAAACCAAAGGCCATGACGATTTCAAAGTGATGTACCGCGTTCTCAAGCACAAGAAGCGCACCGGCATGCTCAGCCAAGTCAATCTGGATGACATTGATCTATAGGTGGACTTAAGAACCTGTTTGCAACATGGATCAGAATACCGGACACGATGTGTCCTATTCCTACATCCGATAAATTATCGTATGGACGACATAATGCAATTTAAGTTTTAAATACGGAATATATCTCGTAGGGGAGCACCTAGGTGTGCTCCCGTATTTCTCCCTTGCCCTGTTACTACGGGGAAAGGGCTGGGGTTAGGGGTATGAATTCTTTCTCCATCCTAATTTGTAAAACATCATCAAGCCGTCCATTTTTTAGTCTGACGACTGGCGACTGAAGACTGTTAAACTCATAACTACTTATTCACACTTAGGAAAACAATATGGCAGATTTTAATGGGCTAGGCATGCACCTCGGTAATTTGTCGATGCTTTCAAAGGCACAGACACGCTCGATTAGTGCCGAGAACTTCAACGGTGAAAAGGGCAAAGGCGGCATGGCGACCGAGGGCACAGGTGCTTCTCACGCCCGTGAGTTGGGGCAAGGTTGGAAGCTCTCGCCCAGCATCAACATCGCGCCCAAAGCCACCGTGACCATTGCCGAGATCGAGGGTTCGGGAGCCATCCAACAGATTTGGCTGACAGTTCATCCAACTTATTGGCGCAAATTGGTGATCCGCTTTTATTGGGATGGAGAAGAAAATCCCTCGGTCGAAGTGCCGCTAGGTGATTTCTTCTGCAACGGTTGGGGCGTGCGTTGTAATGTGACCTCGCTGCCCGTGGCCGTTAATCCAGCGGGTGGCTTCAACTGTTATTGGGAGATGCCCTTCCGTAAGAGCGCCAAAATTACTATCGAGAGCCTGACCGCCGAGGAAATTAAAGGCTTCTACTACCAGATCAACTACACCTTAACCGATGTGCCGGATGACGCGGCTTACTTCCATGCCCAATGGCGGCGCAGCAATCCGCTCCCTTATAAAACCGTACATACACTGTTGGATGGCATCACCGGACAAGGCCATTATGTCGGCACCTATCTGGCGTGGGGCGTGAACAACAACGGCTGGTGGGGCGAAGGCGAAATCAAATTTTATATGGATGGCGACCAAGACTTCCCGACCATTTGTGGCACCGGCACCGAGGATTATTTCGGCGGTGCGTGGAACTTCGAGCATCCTGCCGGACAGTACGGCGTGTTTTCCTCACCCTATTCAGGGATGCCACAGGTCATTAAGCCCGATGGCCTTTACCAGAGTCAGCAGCGCTTCGGCATGTACCGCTGGCATGTGATGGACCCGATCCGCTTCCAGCAGAATTTAAAGGTGACGATTCAAGCGCTGGGTTGGCGCAAAGAAGGTTATCTGCCCATGAAGGACGACATCGCCTCAACCGTCTTCTGGTATCAGAGTGAGCCACACGCCACTTTCCCGAAGCTGGTGGATGCCGAGTTCATCGAGGTCATCTAAACCTCTTTTTGTAGGGCGGGAATATGGTCATTTACTAAATAGAGTATTAATCAATAGCCGAGAGCTGAATAATCAAACAACTGAATTTTCGTAGGGACGCAGCGTGCTGCGTCCGCCAATCTTTTACTACAGCAATTCGTAAACTGCCATAATCCCGCCCGTCTCATCCCCACCCCAACCGCGAAAATTCACCCAACCTCTAAGCCGACCCACTTTGCCCTACGCCTCTCGTCTTCTGGTCGCACTTCATTCATGAATGACTTGAGTTGAGGCCGAAAATGAAAGAGCCTGCGGTGTGCAGGCTCTTGTGTTGACTAGCTTAGTCTGAACTTCAGGTTCATTCTACAACTTGTTCTCATTATCCATCGTCGGGCTAATCTATTCGTAAATCAGGACTGCACCAACCGTAGAAGCAATCTAATATGTCTAAGAGACCATTTGAATATTCCTGTTGGGTAGAATGGAGGTACCAACCAAACATTCGAAACCAAACAGGAATAGAAACCAGTGTGTCACAAAAGGAAGCGTTATACCAGTGATCTGAGCGAGAGTC
>JACDGI010000396.1 GCA_013821665.1 Anaerolineae bacterium | reverse complement strand
TTCGTAACTACTCAGGTGGTATTTGAGGGAGAATTACGTAATCAAGACTAATTCATCTCAATCATCTGAGGGAGACTTCATGGCTCTCAGTTCCAAAATGGATACTCATATTTTGGAAAATGAGGGAGAAAAGGGTACCTGAGTAGTTACGTTTTTCTTGCAAATCTTTGAATAAATCTGGCATTGTTCTTACTTTTAAATCTGGTTAAAAGCTTTGTTTTAATCCTCTTTGTTCAACAACTTCAATATCTTTACTTGCTAATTGAGGCGATTTCTTTTATAGTTTGAGTGATGAGTGAGCGCATACTCATTTGAGTGAGCGCATACTCACATCATTATAAGACTCTTTAATGGGCTTCAATAGGGAAATAAGCGTGATTGATCCTATTCAACAACAATTGGTTGATGCGAGAAAAAATCAAATTTTGGAAGCTGCTGCGGCTGTCTTTGCTCAAAAAGGCTTTCACCCGACAACCACTAAAGATATTGCCAAGCAAGCTGGGATTTCAGAAGGCACAATCTATAACTACTTTGAGAGCAAAACAGCCTTATTGCTCGGTATCTTTGAGCGCATGAAAGACACCGTTATTCAAGAAAATATGCCCATCATGCCAGAGGATGGGGATTTTCGGACTTTGCTTCGGGGGTTTTTATACCAACCTTTGATGGCTCTGAAACAAAATAACTTCGCCCTCTTTCGGATTGTGGTATCCGAAATGATGGTCAACGAAGAACTCCGTGTCGCTTATAACCAGCAGATTCTCGAACCGACATTGGCTTTGGCCGAAATGACCATTGGAAGTGAAATGGTTAAACAGGGCATTTCCCCTTTGCAAGCCAGTCTGACTATTCGTGCCGTTTCGAGCATGATCCTCGGTCTGATGATTGAATATATCATGGGCGATACCCTGCTTGTAGAACATTGGGATGAACTGCCCGATGTACTGACCGATCTCATCCTCAATGCGCTCAAACTGAATCCGTCATAACCGTTCAATCGAAGTTAGGAAGAGGGTTTCAACATGGTCAATGTTTCAATTGTCGCGTCTGGAACACGTGGGGATGTACAACCGTATGTGGCTTTGGGGCAGGGGTTGCAACAGGTGGGGTATCGTGTGCGTGTGTTGACCAATGAAAATTTTGAGTCGCTCGTCACCGAAGCGGGACTTGGCTTTGCCTCAACCGGGGAAAATATCGAAGCGATTATCCAGAGTGAAGAATGGCGTAAGACCACAGAAAGCGGCAATTTCATCAAGATTCTGGGCAAAATGCAAAGCGAGATGAAACGCCATGCCGCGCGGATTGCCCAGACGCTGCCCGACTTAATCAAGGGTAGCGATCTGTTAATAACGGGTATGGGCGGCATCGGTGGTATTTATGCGCTGGCTGAGATGCTTCACATACCGGTTATTCAAGCCTATGTGTTCCCCTTTACACCAACTGGTGAGTTTCCGGCTCCGCTTGTACCTAAACTCCCGCTGGGTGGTGCGGTTAATCGCCTGTCCTTCCGTATCGTGCGCCAGATGTTTTGGCAGAACTCCAAAGTTGCTGATACCGCCATCCGGCAGGCAGTAGGGATGGGAAAAGGCTCATTCTGGGGGCCGTTTGGTTCGCTTCAACGCCATCATGTTCCGGCCTTATATGGTTTCAGCCGTTATGTTCTCCCTCGTCCGCAGGATTGGCCTAAAAATCACCTTGTGACGGGCTACTGGTATCTCGATGCACCGGATAACTGGGCACCTCCAACCGATCTTGTTGAATTTCTGAATGCTGGAAAAGCACCGGTGTATATCGGCTTTGGAAGTATGATCAACAGCAATCCGGAAGAAGCTGGGAAAATAGCCCTTGAAGCTTTAGAGCGTTCTGGTCAACGGGGAATCATTGCCTCTGGCTGGGGTGGCTTAAAACCATCACAACTCCCAGATACGGTCTATGCAATTTCATCCATACCCCACAGTTGGTTGTTTCCACGAATGGCCGCAGTCGTGCATCATGGCGGTGCCGGAACGACCTCCGCTGGACTACGTGCCGGGATTCCGTCGATTATTATCCCATTTATGGGCGATCAACCCTTCTGGGGAAAACGGGTTGCCGATTTAGGGGTCGGCACAAACCCAATCCCTCGCAAAAAGCTCACCTCTGAGAATTTAGCTGCCGCCATTAGCGACGCCGTTTCGAATACGACCATGCAGCAAAAAGCGGCTCGCTTAGGTCAAAATATTCGCGATGAGGATGGAATTGGCAAGGCTGTTTCGCTCATCGAACAATTCAGCCAATCATTAGGGGTAGCCCAACCGTCCTCAAGTGCGGTTTCGTCATAAGACACAAAACCGCAATGACAAGTTTTACAACCGCACTAGTGGTCTGACCGTCATGATTTGACGGCTTAAAGACACTAAAGGTCAAATGAATGTGAACGATGTAGGGTCGAGGCGTGCCTCGACCGCCAAATAAAACATTTATATCCGTTTTGGGTTCTCGATATGTCAGCATCAAATATGGAAATTGCGACCTATCATTTGCCTGCGGTCAGACTCCTGGGGTTTCTGATCATCAACAGCATCTTAATGATCATTTTTGCGGCGGTTACAGTAGCTTTAGGGATAGTCTTGCTCATCATCCCGGCTTAATTGTGTGGATTATTTGTGTAATTACGTGGTGGTATTTGTTAGCTGATTTTTGTCTTCAGAAGTACTCCCAAATAAGTCATGATACTACGCCTTGAAGATAGTCAATCCAGCCCATCTCAGGACGCGGGTTCAGACCAACTCAATGAGCTAGATCAGCTTGATTCGTTTGGCGAGGATGAGCTAATTTATTCGGCTGAAAGCGCCAAATCTATAACAGACTCAGACTTACAAACGAGACAGCAAAATAACCATCAATCTATACAACACAACAGCTATTCTGTTGCTGTTGTGGACACTGAAAAAGAGAAAAAAAGAAATTCTTCAATCACTAGGAAAACTCGGAATTGGCTTCGTCAAAGCAAAGCAGATTATTGAGAAACATGGTTGTAAACGCGTGGCTGAGGTTGTCCAACACAAAAGACCAAGAACGCACTAATACAGCTGGATACGTCATTCGGGCGCTGTCCGAAAACTGGACATTTTGGTCAAAGCCAGAAAAAGATGATTATGCTTGGAATGATGGAAAGAAATACATCACCGGGAAATATGCGGCGTTTATTAATCATTAACCCAAATCCAGTTTAGTCGAGTTAAGCAAAAGTGTTGCTTTAAAATGCGTACTTCAAATTGAGGTGTGAATTACAATTTCCACAAAAAAGGCAATTGATGTTTAGATTTAGACGAATATTTTAAAAGTATTAGGTCGATTGTGTTGCAATACATGAAGTAAACATCTGAGTGTTTTCTGCATAAACCTTAATGACGTAATACTTCTATTGCTCCAGCATGTCTATCGAGAACGATTTGGCTTTGTGGAAAGGGAGAATACAAAACACAAAGTTGGCGAATCTTAGCATGATACTACAAACAGAGAAAAGATTAATACGGGCTACCACATGTGGTAGTGTTCTTCTGACTGAACCGGCCTTGCTTAAGCCAAATTGTGAAAAAGCTATTTCTTTTATAGTATTGCTCATGATTAGCTTATCGAGTAATTATGTAGATTCAATGTTGATAACTTCTTGTTCAATCAGCCATTGGACAGACTCATGTACTGCTTCTAGTGAGGTATATCGCGGTTGATAACCAAGCAAACGTTGTGCTTTAGCGATACTCCCGTTGGGGCTGTGGGCAATATGATCCCATGTCATTGACCAATCATGTTCGGGAACTTGTTTGCAAAAATCGTCCCAGCCCAAGAAGCGCAGATGAGCTTCTTGACCAAACCACATCGCGACAGCTTCGGCATATCCTCGCAGTGTCAAAGCGGCAGGTGACACCACATGAAAGGCTTCGCCAACACTTAAATGCCAATTTTGGATGGCGCGCATAAAGGCTTGGGCAACATCATCCGCGTGAACATGGTGTACGGTCTCCAGACCAATGTTTGGCAGTAAGAGTTCCTTACCCTTCGCGAGTTTTTCAAACACTTGCGGATTATCATTTCCCTGTGGGTTGACCGGGCTATGTCCCGGCCCAACAATATGACCGGGGTGCAGTACTGTAGCCGGAAAATGGTAACGTCGCGCTTGATCAAGCAGATGAGCTTCAGCAGCAGCTTTTTGTACGCCGTAGTCAGTCAGTAAGTAGGGATCAACATCGGTCACTGTGAGATTATATTTTGGAAATGGCTTACGCGGTGCATCTTCGGTTGTCGGTTGTTGAACCGGATAGCCATGCACCCACATCGTTCCGCAATGGAGGAAATGCTGAACCTGACCTCGTAATGCTGTTGTAAGCAACTCGGCGCTCTCTGGCGTAAAGCACAACATATCAATAACAATGTCCGGTTTGAGTTGAAGAATCTGTTGCCCAAATGTCCCATCACGATCGGCTTTCTCACGGTCAATGATGACAGACTGGACAACTTTCCATGCAGGATGTTGGAGATAAGGCTTGCTTTGACCGCGTGTGATATTGACGACTTCATAACCTGCCTCGACCAACCGGGGCACTAGGTATGTTCCCACATGTCCACTGCCACCAATGATAACCACACGCATAGGTCAACTCCTGAACTTATAAACTACAGGGTATTCGCCAGAAAGCGTGTTATGCCCACAGCAGCCCCAACGACACCCGCATTCAAGCCGAGTTCAGCCGTCACAATTTTGATGTCATCGGCTGCAACCATAAAGCTCTGTTGCTTTAGCGTGACATGAACGGCGGGCAATATGAATTTTTGGCTTTGCATCACGCCGCCGCCCATCACAACTATTTCGGGTGCTAAAATGTTAATCAAGTTGGCAATTCCCTTACCGAGATACAGACCTGCCTCGCGAAGGATACCCAGTGCCAGCGTATCCGCTTGTTGAGCAGCTTCACCCACCAACTTGGCCGTAATCTTCTCAGGTTGACCGTGTGCGAGTGTCCAAATCTGGCTCGACTCGGAAACGCGTTCTTGCGCCATTATCGCGATTGCAGGGCCAGCAGCATACATCTCCCAACAACCATGACCACCGCAGTAGCACAACTTTCCTTGATAATCGATGGATTGATGCCCGACTTCGCCTGCCATCAAGGCTTTGCCACGATACAAACGCTGGTTAAAAATAATACCGCCACCGATGCCGGTACTCACGGTAATATACACCATGCTCTGTGTACCTCGTCCTGCACCTTTTTGGTGTTCTGCAAGCGCAGCAGCATGCGCATCATTTAACAGCAATACCGGAACTTGAAAGGCTTGCGCCAACACCTCAACAATTGGTAAATCATCCCAGGTTGGGAGCGTAAACGGATTCTGCATCAGACCCCGTTCAGTATCGACTGGCCCGGTACAACCAATGCCAATTCCGATGATTGTTTTAGCTTCAATTCGTGCTTGACTTAAAACATGTCTGATCAAATCACATAATCGCCGCATTCCATCTTCAGGTCCTTGGCTGGCGAGTGTCTCAATGGTTTCTCGTGATAGGATGTGACCTGTTTGAGTATCAACGACTGCCGCGCTCATATTGGTGCCACCAATATCAACCCCTATCGCGACCGAAGGCTTTTGTGCATCCATTCGCTTCCTTTTCATTCGCTTTTTAAGGCTAAAGTCTTGCCTATTTAAAATATGGCTAGTGGTTTATTCCTGCAAGGTAACTTTGCTGATGTACCGAAATTGTCCTGCCTCGTAACCACGCTGTACTGACATGGCGGCGCAGAGCAATTGGATAGGGATAATTTCCACCAATGGCATCAGCATGGGGTGACATTCCGGTATGGCAATCCATGTTGTATTGGGTAACCCAAGATCGGTGTGGCTAATTACAGCCAGTCGCCCACCATAGCCGACAATGTCACGCGCAAGTTCACTGTTGAGATCGCTTGTTAAAGCATCACCCAAAAATAGGATGCCCGTGAAATCCTTGTCGACCAATTCAATTGGTCCATGACGAAATTGTCCGGCGTTCATACTTTCAGTAGGGATTTTGATTGACTCTTTAGAAATGAGCGCCGCCGTTGTTGCAGAAGCTAACGAAGTGCCGCGTCCGAGATATTCCAAAAAGCCTGTACCTGCCCAATTGTGAGCGAGGGCTGCTACCTGCTGTTGCCACTGATCCAGATAACCACGGATTGATTCGGCTAAGGCTAAAATATCCGTGATGGCTTCGGTAACAGGCTCATTCAACAGGGCTGTGGTCAGCAAATGGAGCAGGGCAAGCGTACAAGTATAGGTCTTGGTTGAAACAGTGGCTTCCAGACCGGCTTGCATCAGCAAAGTCGCGTTACTGTGTTCATACAATGGGCTATCAGCGGTATTGGTAATCCCCAACAATGTGCTTTGATTCTTTGCAGCAATCTCAATCAAACCGGGAATTTCTGCCGAACGACCGGACTGAGAGGTTGCGACCAACAGTGTGTTCAGGTTTAAGAGGCTGGTCTGGTAATATAGCAGTTCGGACGCTTCGACAACATGGATACTCAGGCCTTGACGGTTAAGCCGCAGCAGCGACGGATACACACAGGATAATGAACTACCCATGCCTGTAAAGACCACACGTTGGAAATCCCCTTGCTGAAACTTCTGCACCAAGGGTTGCAGCGTTTCCAATTGTTTCTGTACAGATAGTACTGTGGCTACTATCCTATCGGGCTGATCATAAATTTCGGAAACGAAGGTACTCATGTTTTTACTAACCTTTGATACCAGTCAGACTAATTCCCTCAACAAACAAGCGTTGAGCGAAGAAAAATAAGATAACGACTGGCAGCACAAAAACCACGCAGGCTGCCATTAAATACGTCCATTCGGTTTGATGGACTGAAAAGTAATCCAACAGTCCTAATGAGAGGGTATATTGAGTTTTCTGTGTGATGAAAATCCGGGGTGCCAAGAAATCTGTCCACGTTCCTACAAACGTAAAAATGCAAACGGTCGTGACAGCCGGCTTAGCAAGTGGAAAGATGATCCGGCTGAAAATTTGAAATTCATTTGCTCCATCGATCATAGCGGCTTCACTTAATTCGGAGGGGATATTGAGGAAAAACTGGCGCAGTAGAAAAATGTAAAGTGGGCTGCCCCCAAAAGCCGGCACGATCAGCGGTGCCCATCCCCATAGAATGTTCGGATTGCCAATCCAATTCAAAGACTTAAACAATACATATGTCGGCACCATGACGGCTAAAAATGGCAGCATGATTGTGGAGAGGCACAGATAAAATAGTGGTTCACGTAGGCGCCAACGCATCCGCGAAAAACCGTAAGCAACAATCGGACAAGACACAAGTGTACCCAGAACATTAAAGAGGGAAATGACCACTGTGTTGAAAAAATAACGCCAGAAATCGATAAACTGGAGGGCTGCCGGATAATTCTGCCACACGAGCGGAAAACTAAAAAACTGTGGTGGGTAAACAAAAACGCCATCGCGCGACTTTAAGGATGTTGAAATCATCCAGATGATGGGCAGCAAAAAGAGCAGGGAAATAGCAATCAGAAGCAGATGGCGATTCACAGTCTGGATGGTTTTGCTTTGGCGATAACCCATGATTATTCCCCCGTAAAGCCATAATG
>JACDGI010000395.1 GCA_013821665.1 Anaerolineae bacterium | reverse complement strand
GTGACGGGAATCGGATGCGGATAAACGAAATGTCCCATGCCCGCATCACCGCCGATGAGGATGAACTGTTGAAAGGAAGGGCTGACGCGGCTGGCTTCCAGCAACCAGAACATGCCTTTGATAGCAACATCCATAATGTCATCAGGGGTTTCTTTGCAGGTGGCGAGATGCAGAACATGAGTCACGCCATCCATCGCTTGATTGACCACATCTTGATCTGAGAGAGAACCGCGTACAATTTCGAGGCGATCATGTGGCGGCAGGGTGCGATTGTGGCACAAGGCGCGAACGGTGAAATCCGCAAAATGGGGATCCTCCCAAAAGCGAGTGATAAAAGCCTGCCCCACTTTGCCAGTCGCACCCGTAATTAAAAGTCGTTTAGTCATTTTTTCCTCGTAAAACACAAATGCAATAATTAACCACAGAGACGCAGAGAGAACAGAGAATACAAAGCGAGGATGATTGTACCCCTTGTTGGGCGCAAAGTGCCCAACTATAATTCCAAAAATATTTGTATCAGTGTTTAAGGATATGACGACCGCTATGAAACCGATGAGCAGCAGCGAAGCGCGACAAGCATTTCTCGATTTTTTTGAAGAACACCGCCATAAACCGGTGGCTTCGTCGTCGCTGGTGCCGGGGAATGACCCTACCCTGCTTTTCACCAACGCCGGCATGGTGCAGTTCAAAGATGTGTTTTTGGGGATGGATAAGCGCGATTACAAACGGGCGACCACTTCCCAGAAATGTATGCGCGTTTCGGGCAAACACAGCGATTTGGAAAATGTCGGCCCATCACCACGCCACCACACATTCTTTGAGATGTTGGGGAACTTCAGCTTTGGCGATTATTTCAAAGCAGATGCGATTAAGTTCGCTTATGTGCTGTTGACCGAAGTATATCAACTGCCGAAAGAACGTTTGGCGTTCACGGTTTACCAGAGCGACGACGAGGCGTACAACATCTGGGTCAAGGATATGGGGGTCGATCCGAAGCGGGTGGCGCGATTGGGTACGAAGACCAACTTCTGGCAGATGGCGGAAACGGGGCCATGCGGACCGACCAGCGAACTGCATTGGGATAAGTATCCTGAGCGCGGCGAGGATGACATTATTCCGTCGCTGACGAAAGAAGATGACCGCTTCCTCGAACTGTGGAATCTGGTGTTCATGCAGTTCAACCGGACGCAGGATGATCCCGATAATACGGGCAAGTATGATGTGCCACTGCCCGCGCCGGGGGTTGATACAGGCATGGGTTTGGAGCGCATTCTAAGCGTGGTGAACGGCGTTACCAACAACTACGATACCGATTTATTCCTACCGATTTTCAAGGCGACGCAAGCGCTAACGGGCGATACCGATGCACAGCGCGATAACAATATTGTTCCATACCGTGTAATCGCTGACCATGTACGGGCGGCAGTGTTCTTGATCTCGGACGGTGTATTACCGGGGGCGAAGGGCCGCGATGCAGTGTGCCGTTTGGTCATCCGACGGGCGGCACGATTTGGTAGCAAGCTTGGCTTCACGGAACCATTCCTCGGTAAAGTGGCACAAGCTGTCATTGACGTGATGGGGGGGCATTATACCGATCTGGTAGAACGCGCCGAAACCATCAAGAAAGTAATCACTCAAGAAGAAATTCGCTTCCGGCGGACGCTGGATCGCGGATTAGGCGAGTTGGAAGCGGAACTGGACGCGCTGGCACAAAACAATCAGACGGTGCTGGCGGGTGACAAGGCGTTCTATCTGAAGGCGACCATGGGGTTGCCAATCCAAGTGATTAAGGATGTGGCGGAAGAACGCGGCTACACGGTGGATGAAAAAGGCTATAATGCGGCAGACGCGCAACACAGCACTATCAGCGGTGGCGGCCAAGCGATGGGCGAAATTGATGCTAGCGAAGCCTATAAAGCCACGCTTGAACAATTGAAATCCAGTAAGAAATTGGGCGATAAGGGTGTGGCTTACAACCCATACGTTGACACAACGGTTGATGACAAGATACTGTCAATCTTCCGTGAAGGTCAGCCTGTCGAAAGTGCTATTGCCGGTGAAAAAGTCGAAATCGTGCTGGGCAAGACCGGCTTTTATGTCGAGTCGGGCGGTCAGGTCAGCGATACGGGCACAATCAGAGGTGAGGGTTGGAGTATCGATGTTGAAGATACCAAGCGACCTATCGGCGGGTTGATCGTGCATGTGGGCGAAGTTGTCGAAGGACAGCCGAAGGTTGGTGATCAAGCACACGCGGAAGTGGATATAGAACGACGTGCAAGTATCACACGTAATCATACAGGAACGCATCTGCTGCAAGCAGCGCTGCGAAACAAGCTGGGTACGCACGTCCAACAACGCGGCTCATTAGTGTCCCCTGACCGGTTACGCTTCGATTTTGTGCATGACCAGAAGGTGAGCGCCGAGGAAATCGCGGACATCGAGAAACAGGTTAACGATGTTATTCTGGCGAATTATCCAGTTAAGGCGGTTGAAAAATCACTGAGTGAGGCCAAAGAAGAAGGCGCGATGGCACTGTTCGGCGAGAAATATGGCGACCGTGTCCGAACCATCACCATTGCCAAGAATGACGACCGCTTCAGTTATGAATTATGCGGCGGCGTACATGTACCTGAAACCGCAGAAATTGGTTCGTTCATTATTGTGAACGAAGGCAGTGTGAGCGCGGGCATCCGCCGTGTGGAAGCGCTAACCGGACGTGGCGCGGTAGAATACATGCAGAATACGCTGAACACACTGGGTAATATTGCGCAGCAATTGGGTACGACACCCGAACAAGCGGGTACACGGGTTCATGCGTTACAAGCAGAACTGGCGAACGTGAAGAAGCAAATCGGGCAACTTCAGCGTGAAACGGCGAAGGCTCAATTCGAGAAGTTGACACCTGAAACACTCAACGGCGTTGAGACGGTTATCGGTCAATTCGAGCATATTCCGGTGGACACACTGCGTGAGATGGCGGATTGGTTCCGCAGTAAGGTCAAGAGTGGCGTGTTGGCGGTCGGGAGTGTAGTTGATAACAAACCGCAACTGCTGATCGTGGTGACGGATGACCTGACCAAAAAGGGATTACACGCGGGTAACATCATCAAAGAAGCAGCAGCTATCGTCGGTGGTGGTGGCGGTGGTCGTCCGAATATGGCACAAGCAGGCGGCAAGGACGTGAGTAAGCTGCCGGATGCACTAAATAAAGCGCGGGATTTAATCGCTCAGAATTTTAAGGGCTAATGGCAACCAAAGCCGACTACATTCAGCTTGAGAATGCGGATGACGTTGGGTCGATCCGTGATCGTTTGTCGTTTCTCCGCGGCCAACGACTGCTGTTGATTTGGCCGGAGGAAGGCACGATTCTGACGCGGAAGCTCGATCTGGTGTTGATCCAGCGCGAGGCGATGCGACGGGCGATCCGGTTGGCGTTGGTGACACATGACGCAGAAGTCATCCGCCATGCGCGAGAGTTGAACATCAGCACGTTTGAGACGATTGGGGCGGCTGAAAGGGGACGATGGAAACGGGGACGAGGCAAGGTCTTCACCAACCGCTTCCAACGTCCGAAAGAAGAGCCGATACCCGATGATCTTAAGGAAATTGCCAGCCGGATCTATTCGGAAGAGACGACACAGGAAAAGCGCTGGCGGCGTATCCGTAGAGTAATTGGCGCAATCGTGTTTGTGGGTATCGCAGCGGCACTGGGTTATGTATTGCTGCCCAGCGCAACCGTGACTATTACACCGGCAACACGCCGCGTATCAACCACAACCGATATTACAGTTTCGCCACAAACATTGGGTATCGACATCGAAAACCACATTATTCCCAGCAGTCCGATGAGCATCCAAATTGATGACAGCGGCACGGTTGAAACGACTGGCGTTAAATCGCTGGAGGATGCGGCAGCGGCGGGATCGGTGGTATTCATCAATAAAACCGCAAGTCCGGTCACGATACCTGCTGGTACAGTGGTGACGACCAGCGCGGGAACGCCGATACAATTCCGCACGACGATTGAGGCCAAATTGCCGGGTGGTGAGGGTCTTCAACTGGAAGTGCCAATTGAGGCATTACAGGCTTCAGCGGGATCAGCAGGAAACGTAGACAGCGGTACGATTAACACGATTATTGGGCCGATGGCCGATAGCGTGACGGTTCGCAACGTGGCAGCAACGGCGGGTGGCACAAGCCGCACTCAACATATTGTCACGGACGAAGATATGGCGACGGTGTTGGCAATTGTCAAACAGCAGCTTCAAACGCGTGCTTACGTGGAGATGCAATCACGATTAACGGCCAAACAGTGCATTATTTTGGACACCATTAAAATCGGTGAGGAGCGCGACGACTGGAAAACCTACAGCGCCAAACCGGGGGATGTGGTTGATTCACTGACGTTAAGTATGAAAGCTGTGGTTGACGCGACATTAGTGGACGAGCAATTCGCGCAGCAAGTGGTGTATGCACAACTCGCCAAGCAAATGGAAGTAGGCGAGGCGATTAAACCAGACAGCGTGACCTATGATCTGGGCTGCCAATCGACGGGACATATTGATGCGACAACAGGACAAATTATGTTCCAGATGAGCGGGACAGCGGTGGTTAATTCTCAAATTGATGCCGAGCAAGTGCGGCAACAAGTGGTCGGGCGTTCGTTCAATGACGCGACGGCCACGCTGGTTACGAATTTAAAATTGCAACAAGGTATACCGCCACAAATCAGTGTGTGGCCGCAAGGTTTTGACCGGATGCCACTACTGCCGTTTCGCATTGCTATCCAAATACAAGATGCCCCTACCCCTTCATGAAAGGCAAGCTGTTATGCATCGACCACGGGTTGAAGCGGATTGGACTAGCCGTAAGTGATGGTATAGGTCTGACCGCGCGGGAATTGACGGTCATCAACCGCAAGACAAATGTGGAAGACTTCGCGCGTATCAACCATATTGCTAATGAGCAACGGGTTGTGGGAATCGTGGTTGGGATTCCCGTGAATAGCGAGGCAAAAGAAGGCGAGTACACGCAAGGTGATACGGTGCGGAAATGGATTGAACGCTATTCACAAACGACTTCGCTACCGATCACCACATGGGACGAGCAACTGACAAGCCTTGATGCGCGGGAGCTTTCGATCCAAAAAGGACGCAAGGTACGCGATCCAATTGACGATTTGGCGGCACGGGTCATCCTGCAAAGTTATCTGGATTCAGTACGCGATGGGTTAGCAGAATGAATAAGACAATACAAATTCAATTTAACCGCCATCCACAGGAGGCTTCGCACAGACGCAAAGAACGCCAAGTTCAATGCAGAGTGTTTTACCATAGAGTCCCTATGATTTAGCATCAAGCTCAACGCTGAAAATAAGCGCATCGAGAACCCCCACCCCAGCCCTCCCCCGCAAGCGATGGAGGGAGCAATACAATATGGGTGATCGATTATATTCAGTGCGAACGCAGAGTTAGAAGAGATAAACAGTTATTGATTAGAGGATGTGAAGATTGAACCGTGCGGTTAAGATTATCATCATTGTGGCGGCGTTATTACTGTTAGCAGCGGTTGCGTGCGTGGGCGGGATGTTCTATGTTTCGGGCGGCCAGCCAGTGCGATATGCGCAAAGAACTATTCTTCAGTTTTCGCTTTCCGGGCGGCAAGCGGATCTGAACCATGCTATCAGTAATGATACATCGCCAGTACGGTTCACGGTCAATTCGGGCGACACGCCACATACGATAGCCCAAAATCTGGTCAATGCCGCTTTAATCACCGATGCACAATTATTTGTTGACTACGCGCAGCTCAATGAGTTGGATACAAAGCTGGAAGCCGGAACCTATTTTTTGAAGCGTTCGCAAACTTTGTCTCAAATCGCGGTGGCGTTAACCGATTCGCGTAATAGTTTTATTCCGTTCCGAATCATCGAAGGCGAACGAATTGAGGAAATTGCGGCGAAGATTGATGGCGCACAAGCGTACTTTGGATTTAGTGGCGCACAGTTTATCGTGCAAGTTAGAGCGGGCGCACCGGTTGTCGCAACTTTCGCAAATCGGATGGGAATACCGGCGGGCGCATCGCTAGAAGGTTTCCTTTACCCTGATACTTATCAACTGCCAGCGGATGTTACCGCGCAAATGCTGCGCGATATTTTGCTCCAGAATTTTAACAGTAAAGTGAGCGATCAAGTCATCAGTGACGCAGCGGCACAGGGGTTAAACATGTTTCAAGTTGTAACACTGGCATCGATTGTGCAGCGTGAAGCGGTTCATGTGGATGAGCAACCAGCCATTGCAGGGGTTTACCGCAACCGTATGAATATCGATATGAAGTTGGAAGCCGATCCCACTGTGCAATATGCGATTGGCTTTAAGGGTGGCACTTGGTGGCCGCAGATTACAGCCGATAATTACTCTAATGTTCAATCGACTTACAATACTTATTTAAATAATGGGCTACCGCCGGGACCAATTAGTAATCCGGGGGTTACGGCGATTCAGGCAGTGGTTTATCCAACACAATCCGACTATTTATTTTTTAGAGCGGATTGCAGCACGGATGGGTACCACAAGTTTGCGAAGACATTCGAGGAACATGTGGCAAATTGCCCATAGTTAGAAGTCATAAGTTGCAAGTTGCAAGATACAAGTTACACACGATTATTGTCTGTGTGGGCTTATTCGTCCTACTAGCGGGTTGCAGTGGAAGAAGTAAAGCGAGTCTTCAACGGATTGCGCTGCTGGCTCCGTTTGAGGGACGCAACAGCGAAATTGGCTATGATGCGTATTATGCGGTGCGGTTGGCGATACACGAACACGGCAACGAGCGCATTGAACTATTAGCGATTGATGACGGTGGCAGTACAGCAAGTGCGGCAGATCGAGCAAAAGCTCTGGCGAGTGATCCTTTGGTGAAGGTGGTGATTGTTTTAGGAAATAATGCTACGCAAGGGGCAGCGCAAGTAGCCTTCGGTGAACTGCCTGTGATTATCGTGGGACAATGGCAAGCAAAACCAGCGGGCAAGCATGTCTATATGTTGGCAAGCGCTCAACTTGAGGGTGTAATGACACCGTTCGACCACATTATGAGTGTTACCGAGGCGGCGGATATTCCAACGACAGTTGTTGGGGGTAATGTATTTGCGCTGACACAATTCCCACTTCTCAGCAAAAGCACAGCGAATATAACGATTGCCAGTAATGCCAGTTTGCCAGATGCCGATTTCCGCCAGCGCTATTTGAGCAGTGGAGAATATGTACCCGAACCGGGGTTATTAGCGACACTGAGTTATGATGCGGCGGCGATGGCACTCGACGCAATACAAAGCAGTGATCCTAACCAAAGTATTGCAAACAGTAGCTACAACGGATTGAACGGTACTATACACTTTATAGATGGGTACTGGGCAGACGCACCCATCCATTATTATCGCTATAACAATGTCGGTCATCTAACGCCCGTAGATGGTTCCGTAAAATAAAGGGAACGGCTCGACGGGTGTATCGCTCAATAAGGTGGCTTGTTCAAGACGCTGGCGACAAGGCGCAAGCTGGGATTGAGCGTGGGCGTGAATAGTAACCAGTGGCATACCGGTTTCCAGTTTATCCCCAACTTTGACATGGACTTCTAAGCCAACTCCAA